>CANLHE010000010.1 GCA_947490605.1 Actinomycetota bacterium | reverse complement strand
GCAGTAAATGCACGAGCAACACCTTGACCGTAGGTCTCTGTGTCATTTAGAACGTAAACTGACTTAACCTTTGCGTCTTGTGCTGCGAATTGAGCAGCTGCTGCGCCTTGGTTGTCATCTGTTGTACATACGCGTGCGTATGAACGTGAACCTGATGGGAAGTATTTCTCTGGCTCGCCAGCATCCCAAGTCTTTGTTAATCCTGGGTTTGTGTTGGCGTTAGAGATCATAAGCATTGGACCATCTGGAGCTTGGTTAACTACTGGTGCAATAATCTTTGCACAACCTGAGTTGTAAGTACCCATGATGGCTACTTCATTCTTATTTGCTACGTGCTCTTGCGCGTTAGCTGCACACTTTGCATCATCCCAAGAACCCTTGGCTGCTGTTGCATTGTCATACACCTTGAACTCAAGCTCGTAATCGCCAGCCTTGTAACCTTGTTGTTCAAGGTAAAGCTCGATTGCTTTATTTGTTGAATCATTTGAATCAAATGCTGATCCTTGTAGAGGTAGATCAGTTGAAATGATCAACTTGTTTGAAGAGCTGCAGCCAGTAAGCACGCCTGCTGCAAGTGCAGCAACTGCTAAACCGGTAACAATCTTTGACAGTTTTTTCATTGGTACCTTTCTGTTTGTCTTCCTGTTCATATATCCCGGGACAGGGAGGGATGAAGATTAACGCTAAGGTTTAGGTTTGAGCAATTTTCTTCTAGCCCATCCCCGCGTATACGGGCCCAAAATAGCCTAAGTATTACTAAATTGTTATCGGTCCGGGGCAGCCTCGGGTGAGATGATCGCATTAGCAACCTCTCTCATAGATATACGCCGATCCATTGCAGTCTTTTGAATCCAACTAAAACTTTCTGGTTCTGACAAGTTCATCGCCTTCATCAATATTCCCTTAGCGCGGTCAATCACTTTGCGGGTTTCTAGTCGTTCATAAATATCAGCAACCTCAGATTCTAAAGATTTCATTTGCTTGTGCCGACTAATTGCAATCTCAATGGCTGGTACAAGATCATTTATTGAAAATGGTTTCACAACATATGCCATTACACCAGCATCTCTTGCTCGTTCTACTAATTCTCTCTGACTGAATGCAGTTAACATTAAAACAGGAGCTAGTAAAATAATTTGTTCTGCTGCTGTAATACCATCCATCTCTGGCATCTTTACATCAAGTATTGCTAAATCTGGTTTGTGTTGCTTTGCAAGCTCAACTGCAACGGCACCATTTTCGGCTTGTGCTATTACTTCATAGCCAGCCTCAGTTAACATCTCAACTAGATCTAACCGAATGATAGTTTCATCTTCGGCAACTAGTATTCTTACTTTTTTATCTTGATTATTCATGTGCCTCGAGTCGGATTCGAACCGACACTATACGGTTTTTGAGACCGTCCTCTCTACCGTTGGAGTACCGAGGCGAAAAGAGAGTTATAGTTTATATTGCTTATCTTTTTAATCGAAATTACTTACGATAGGCGGGAGCAACTCCACCTACTGCGTCACCGATTTTGTGAACACGCATGGCATTAATCGAGCCTGGAATTCCTGGCGGGGACCCTGCGACGATTAAGACTAAGTCCCCGATATTTACTCGTTTTGATTCAATCAACAATGTATCAACTTGCATAACCATTTCATCGGTGTGGTTAACAACTGCAGTAAGCATTGATTCCACTCCCCACGAAAGTGCCAGTCGGTTATATGTTCCAATTTCAGGTGTTAGCGCCAGCATTGGAATTGGAGAGCGAAGTCGAGACATTCTTCTCGCCGAGTCACCACTTTGAGTGAATGCAACTAAAAACTTTGCCCCTACAGTTGATCCAACTTCTGTTGCTGCTTTTGTAATTGCCCCACCTTTTGTTGAAGGTGCGTGCTTTAGTGGTGGAATTTGATCTAACGCAACCTCTTCAGTTCGCTCGATTATTCTTGCCATTATTTTTACCGCTTCAATCGGAAAATCTCCAACACTTGTTTCCCCAGAAAGCATTAATGCATCAGCTCCATCTAGTACTGCATTTGCACAATCAGTTGCCTCTGCTCTAGTTGGCTGAGAGTTACTAATCATTGAATCAAGCATTTGGGTTGCAACTATCACTGGCTTCGCAGATTCTCGAGCCATAGTTATGCAACGTTTTTGCACCATTGGTACATCTTCAATTGGTAGCTCTACTCCTAAGTCACCACGTGCCACCATGATTCCATCAAATGCATCAACAATCTCTTGTAAATTCTCTACTGCTTGAGGTTTCTCAATTTTAGCAATTACGGGAATTCGCTTGCCTTCTTCATCCATAATCTTATGAACATCTTTTATGTCGGCAGCATTTCTCACAAAAGATAAGGCGATGAAATCAGCGCCGGCTTTTAGACCCCAGCGTAAATCGGCAATATCTTTTTCCGATAAAGCCGGAACCGATACGGCCACCCCAGGCAGATTTATACCTTTATTATTACTGACCATTCCTGGTTGAATAACCTTAGTGATTACATCATTTTTCTTTACTTCAATGACTTCAACAGTTACCTTGCCATCATCAATCATTATTTTGTCGCCCGGCCGGCAATCACCCGGTAAACCCTTATAAGTTGTTCCTACTCGCTCTTTGCTGCCGGCAACATCATCTGTAGTGATGGTGAAAATATCGCCCCGAGCAAGTTCATGCGGTCCATCTGCAAATCTTCCTAATCTAATTTTAGGACCTTGCAAATCTACTAAAATTGCCACGGCTTTATTTGCCTTCTTTGAAACTGCTCTGACCGTATCAAGTCTTGATTGGTGTTCGTCATGGCCGCCATGAGAAAGGTTAAGGCGTGCCATATTCATTCCAGCATTGATTAGTTCAGTAATTTTCTCAACTGATTCAACAGCTGGTCCCATTGTGCAAACAATTTTCGCGCGGCGCATAACTCGACCTTAAACCATCAATGGCCGGGCAGTGGGTTCAATTGGGAATGGAAGTTGTGTGTGTCCAGACAAGTAGGTATCAACAGCAGAAGCTGCACTTCTTCCCTCTGCAATTGCCCAAACAATTAGCGACTGGCCTCTACCTGCATCACCACATACATATACACCCTCAGCTGCGGTTGCATAATTTTCATCACGAATTATGATTCCGCGTTCATCTAACGTAACCTCAAGTTGAGTTAGTAGTTCACTCTTTTCTGGCCCAGTAAAGCCCATTGCTAAAAATACAAGATCTGCCGGAATTACTTTCTCGCTCCCAGGGACTGGTTCAAACTTTCCATTTATAAATTCAGTCTCTACTAACTTTAAACCACTCAATTTTCCATTTTCATCTTTAACAAACTCTTGAGTTGAAACGGAATACATTCTTTCACCAGACTCTTCGTGTGCACTGCTAACCCGATAAATCATCGGATAAGTTGGCCATGGTTGATTACTTGGGCGCTCTTCTGTTGGCCTTGGCATAATTTCAAGTTGCGTTACAGATTTAGCACCTTGCCTAATTGCTGTGCCTAAACAATCTGCTCCAGTATCACCGCCGCCTAAAATCACAACATCTTTTCCAGATGCATTTATTGCTGGCTCTGAAGTTAACTCACCCAATGCTTGCTTATTGCCCCATGGTAAATACTCCATAGCTTGGTAAACACCGACAGCATCTCGCCCAGGAATTGGTAAATCTCGCCAATTAGTTGCACCGATTGCAATCACAACTGCGTCATATTTATTTCGTAAAACCGAACCAGTGATATCTTTGCCGATATCTACACCTGTTCTAAACCTTGTTCCCTCTTGTTCCATCTGATAGAGCCTGCGATCAACAATTGATTTTTCCATTTTAAATTCTGGGATTCCATACCGCAGTAAGCCGCCAATTTTCTCAGCTCGCTCGTAAACAGCAACCGTATGTCCTGCTCTGGTTAATTGTTGAGCTGCCGCAAGTCCGGCTGGCCCAGACCCAATTACTGCAACAGTTTTACCAGATAAACGATCTGGAATTAGTGGCACAACTCGTTTTTCTAAAAATGCCTCTTCAATAGTTCTTAGTTCTACTTGCTTGATCGTGACCGCATCAGAATTAATAGCCACCACACAAGCTGTCTCACAAGGAGCTGGACATAATCTGCCAGTGAACTCTGGGAAATTATTTGTGGCATGAAGTCGATCTATCGCTTCAGCTTTTTCACCCCGCCAAATTAAATCATTCCATTCCGGTATTAAATTTCCGAGCGGACAACCTTGATGACAAAACGGAATTCCACAATCCATGCATCTACCAGCCTGCTTTTGTAATTGACCAAAATCCTGCTCCTGGTAAACCTCTTTCCAATCCTTTATTCGGACATCAACTGGACGACGCTTAGGTAATTCCCTAGGAGTATTTAAGAAACCTTTTGGATCAGCCATTTATCGCCGCCATAACCGCGCTCTCTACTGGCAAACCTTCGCGCTGTGCTTTTGCCATTACCTCTAAAACTCTTGCATAGTCCCTTGGCATTACTAATGAAATCCGACTCTTACTATTCGCCCAATCATTAATAACCTCACTTGCAATTTTTGAACCTGTTTCTGCATAAAACTTTGAAATAAGTCCTTTGACAATATCTTCTTGATCAACTGGTAGTGATAAAACATCAACCATCTCGGTATTTACTAGACGTTGATCAAGATCTAATACAAATGCACGCCCACCAGACATGCCAGCAGCAAAGTTTCTACCAATAGAGCCAAGCACAATCACATTTCCACCAGTCATGTATTCACATCCATGATCTCCAACACCTTCAACTATTGCTGTAGCTCCTGAGTTTCTAACACAGAATCGCTCGCCAACAACGCCGGCAATCATTATTTCCCCAGAGGTTGAGCCATAACCAATTACATTTCCAGCAATTACATTTTTATTTGAATCAAATTTTGCTCGCTCATCTGGCCTGATAATTACTCTGCCACCAGATAATCCTTTAGCAACATAATCATTACTATCCCCATAAAGTCTTAGAGTTAGACCAGAAGGAATAAAGGCGCCAAATGATTGACCAGCTGAGCCGTGGAAAGTTATATCAACTGTATCTGCCGGCAAACCTGCTCCCCCATACTTGCGAGTTATCTCAGCCCCAAGCATTGTTCCTACAGTTCGATTAACATTTCGAACTTTCATTTCCAACCTAACGGGCACAGCCTTATTTAATGCATCAGCAGATAACCTAATCAACTCATTATCAAGTGCCGCATCTAATCCATGATCTTGTGTTGCGGTGTTCTTTCTTGAATCATTATTAGTTGGCTCTACTAATAATGGAGAAAGATCTAAACCACTTGCTTTCCAGTGAGCAATGGCAGATTTTGTATCAAGTAACTCAACCTGACCGATAGCATCCTCTAAACTCTTAAACCCAAGGCTTGCTAATAACTCTCTAACCTCTTCTGCAATGTACTCAAAAAATGTTTCAACAAACTCAGGCTTTCCGTTGAATTTCTTTCGTAATTCTGGGTTTTGAGTTGCAACACCAACTGGACAGGTGTCTAAGTGACAAACGCGCATCATTACGCAGCCAGATACAACCAATGGCGCAGTAGCAAAACCAAACTCTTCTGCTCCTAATAAAGCAGCAATTAGGACATCTCGACCAGTCTTCATTTGGCCATCCACTTGAACAACAATTCGATCGCGCAATCCATTTAACATCAAGGTTTGTTGTGTCTCGGCTAGCCCTAACTCCCACGGTGCTCCTGCATGTTTTAATGATGTAAGTGGTGATGCACCAGTTCCACCATCATGACCAGAGATAAGAACTACATCAGCATGAGCTTTGCTGACACCAGCTGCAACTGTGCCGACGCCGACTTCAGCAACTAATTTCACGTGCACCCGTGCATGCTTATTTGCATTCTTCAGATCATGAATTAATTGAGCTAGATCTTCAATGGAGTAAATGTCATGGTGCGGCGGCGGTGAAATTAATCCAACACCAGGTGTTGAGTATCTAACCTTTGCAATCCATGGATACACCTTGTTTCCAGGCAACTGACCACCCTCGCCTGGTTTTGCTCCTTGTGCCATCTTTATCTGAATATCATCAGCATTTACTAAGTATTCGCTTGTAACGCCAAACCTGCCACTTGCAACCTGCTTAATCGCAGAGCGCCGGGAATCTCCATTGCTATCTGGAGTATTACGGGCTGGATCCTCTCCACCTTCACCAGTATTTGATTTACCACCAATTCGGTTCATTGCAATCGCTAAAGTTTCATGCGCTTCTTGAGAAATTGATCCGTAAGACATAGCACCGGTAGCAAATCGCTTTAAGATCTCAGAAATTGGTTCAACCTCATCAATTGAGATTGGTTTTCTAACCCCTTCTTTGAAATTAAACAAACCTCGTAAAGTCATTAATCTGCGAGATTGATCATCAACTTTGCTGGTGTATCGCTTGAAAACATCATATCTTTTGGCACGGGTTGCGTGCTGCAAAGTAAAGACAGTTTCAGGATCAAAAAGATGTGGTTCACCTTCACGGCGCCATTGATATTCGCCACCGATTTGAAGTTTTTTTGCTCCTGGAATTTCACCACCCGGTGGATAAGCAATATGGTGTCTCTTAATTGTCTCTTGCGCGATTATTTCAATATCAACGCCGCCTAATCTTGAAGTCACACCAACAAAATACTCATCAACAATCGCCTTTGACAGACCAATTGCTTCAAATATTTGAGCGCCTGTATATGAGGCAATAGTTGATACTCCCATTTTGGACATAACTTTCAAGACACCCTTACCAAGAGATTTGATTAAATTCCGTACGGCCTTTTCGGGCGTAATTCCAGTAATGACTCCCTGGCGTACTAAATCCTCCGCACTTTCCATAGCTAAATATGGATTAACAGCGGCAGCTCCAAAGCCAATTAATAATGCAACATGGTGAACCTCTCTTACCTCACCACTTTCAATTACTAACCCAACTTTTGTTCGAGTTTTTTCTCTAATCAAATGATGGTGAACTGCAGAGGTCAAAAGTAAGGAAGGTATCGGGGCATTTTCAGCGTCACCATCTCGATCAGATAAAACAATAATTCTTGCGCCTTCTTCAATCGCTTTTGAAACTTCCTTTCGTATTGCTTCAATTCTTGCCACCAGAGATTTTCCGCCACCTGCAATTGGAAACAGGCCGCGTACAACGTGGCATGCAAAACCAGGTTGATCACCATCTGCGTTAACGTTAATTATTTTTGCTAGCTCATCATTATCAATTACTGGAAATTGTAAGGAAATCTGTCGGCATGATGAAGGCCCTGGATCTAACAAATTATGTTCAGGTCCAATTGAGCCACCAAGAGAAGTTACTAGCTCTTCACGAATGGCATCTAAAGGTGGATTGGTGACTTGCGCAAATAACTGTGCAAAGTAATCAAATAGCAATCTCGATTTATCAGATAAGGCAGCGATAGGAGTATCAGTTCCCATCGATCCCAAAGGTTCTGCACCATTTTTTGCCATTGGGGTGATAATTATTCGAATCTCTTCCTCGGTATATCCAAAAGCCCTTTGACGACGCACAACTGAGGAGTGCGGGTAAACGATGTGTTCTCTAGCAGGTAAGTCACTTAATCGAACTAAACCACCCTGTAACCAATCAGCATATGGCGCAGAGGTTGCAAGTGAATCTTTAATTTCATCATCTTCAATTATTCGACCAGCCTCAATATCTACCAAAAACATTTTGCCAGGCTGAAGTCTTCCCTTTCGAACAATTTTCTCTGGAGCAAAATCCAATACTCCAACCTCACTTGCTAAAACCACTAACCCATCATCTGTGACCCAAAATCTTGATGGACGCAAACCATTCCTATCTAATACCGCACCAACTTGCTTTCCATCAGTGAAGGTAACGCAAGCCGGACCATCCCAGGGTTCCATCAGTGTTGAGTGGAATGCATAAAAATCTTTACGCTCTTGCGACATCGTTGCATGATTTTCCCAAGCTTCAGGGATCATCATTAATATTGAGTGCGGAAGTGATCTACCACCTAAATACAGCAGTTCTAATACTTCATCAAATGAAGCTGAATCGCTGCCCGAGTTATTTACAATCGGAAATAAACGTTTTAAATCGCCTGGGATTAAATCACTTTCCAGTAATGTTTCGCGCGCACTCATCCAATTGCGATTTCCTTTAACGGTGTTAATTTCTCCATTATGTGCAATGTACCGATATGGATGTGCTAGCGGCCAAGAAGGAAATGTGTTTGTTGAAAATCTTGAGTGAACAAGAGCTAATGGTGATTCAACTAGTGGATTAGAAAGATCAGGGAAAAACTCTTCAAGTTGGCCAGTAGTTAACATGCCTTTATAAACAATAGTTCTGGAAGAAAGTGATGGAATATAAATCGGCATTGTGTGTTCAATCTGCTTGCGAAGGCAAAACGCAAGTCGTTCTAGAACTAAATCAGATTCATTATTTTTACCGGCAACAAATATCTGTTTGAAATCTGGCATAACTGACAATGCAGTCTTGCCCAAAGATTTAGAATCGATTGGAAGATCTCGCCAACCAATAATCTCCAAGCCCTCTTCTTTTGCAATTTTTTCGATACTTTGGCGATAGCCTTCTTCGCCAGAATTAACAAAAAATATTCCAGTTGCATACTTACCAGCATCTGGCAGTTTAAAATCAACAACTGATCGATAGAATTTATCTGGTATCTGAATTAATATTCCAGCTCCATCGCCGCTATCTGGTTCTGCGCCAGATGCACCACGATGTTCTAAATTTCTAAGTGCGGTAAGTGCTTTAGCAACAATTTCATGAGTTGGTAATTTATTTAAAGTTGCGACCATGGCAACACCACAAGCATCATGCTCATTGGCAGGGTCATATAACCCAACTGCATTTGGGGTGGTAGAAAAAAGCTTTCTATTTTCCAATTTGAAAGGCCGCTCCCGTTAAAGGGTCGGGACGACAATGGCCCAACTTCAACTTATGATCTAGCGAAATTGTATCAGGGGAATTAAATTCCGGTCAGCCCCACCAACCAACCAATTCCGGCAGTAATTGCCAAACCTAGGGTTCCGCCCATGAATATTCGAATAATTGTTTTTGGGATAGGAGAAGCAGCAATCTTTGCGCTGATAAAGCCAGCAGCCAACAATCCCAGGGCTGTAAAGACAAGGATCAAGTTAACTTGATTTGATGACGAAACTAATGCTCCGATTAATGGAACAACGCCACCTGCTGTGAAAGCTATTGCAGATGCGACTGCTGCCTGCACTGGTCTAGCTCTTGTGTGGTCAAAGTGACCTAGTTCATCTCTTAAATGCGCTTCCAATGCATCTTGATTGTGCATTGCAGTTACAACTTCTTTTGCTAAATTTTCACTTAAACCGCGCTTCATATAAATATGGACGAGTTCGTCAAATTCACCTTCAGGATCGGTTGCTAGTTGACTAATTTCAATTTCTCGATCAGCGGCTTCGATATCATTTTGTGATTTAACTGAAACGTACTCACCTACTGCCATAGACATCGCGCCAGCAGCAATTCCAGCAAGACCAGCAGTCACCAAAAAATCACTTTTGTTGGCAGCTGCAATTCCAATCATCAAACTTGATGTTGAAACTAAGCCATCATTTGCGCCAAGTACTGCAGCCCGAAGCCAACCGGCCCGATTCGCTCGGTGGTCTAAATTTCGCATTTGCACTTCTTCTAAACCCATTAATGAATTCTAACTTGTCGCTTGATTATCACCTGTGTTGCCACGACGAGAACTTTTGAATAAATAAGTAGCCGATCCGGCTAAAACAAAGAGACAAACCCAGATATTTAAGCGCAACCCTAAAATATAATTTGCTTCATCAATTCTAAGAGCCTCGATCCACAACCTGCCGGCGGTATAGCCAAACACATAGAGCGCAAAAATATCTCCTCTATTTGTTATTACCCGACTTAGTAGCCCAGGTAATTTGATTAGCAAAAATCCTATAAATACACACCAAAGTAGTTCATATAGAAATGTTGGATGAAATTTCAAAAATTCTTCATAACCATCTGGTCGCTTAAAAGGTCTAATTTCAATACCCCATGGAAGGTTTGTGGGTTTGCCAAATACCTCTTGATTAAAGTAATTTCCTACTCGGCCAATTGCTTGTGCAAAAATTACTCCAGGCGCCAATGAGTCTAAGAATTCACTAAATTTTAAAGTTGTTTTATGAGTTTTGAAATAAGCATATGCACCAATTGCACCGAGTGAAATTGCTCCCCAAATACCTAAGCCACCTTCCCAAATGCGGAATGCATCAACTGGGTTACCGTTTTCACCAAAGTATTTTTGAGGCGAGGAAATTACATGATAGATACGCCCACCAATAATTCCAAAAGGTACGGCCCAGATCGCAGCCTCGGACACATCTTCTGGATTACCTCCAAGAGATGAATATCGTCGTCTGCCTAACCAAATAGCAATGGCGATTCCAGTAATGATAAAGAGCGCGTAATAGTGAATTGTTACCGGCCCTAGTGATAACTGTGAAGAGCTAGGGCTCGGAATCAGTTTAATCATTGATGTTAAGCAGAAATACTACTTAACGCCGCCAGCCGCTAATGCTGCTCTGAACTTATCTGGATCACCGTACTCGGTGTTTCGGTCTAGTTCTTTGCCATTTAAAAATATAGTTGGCGTTCCATTTACATTAGCTTTAGCCGAAGCTGCTGCAACATTTCCAGTCCAATTTACATAGTTTCCATCTTTAATACACTTTTCAAATTTTGCAGAGTTAATACCAATGGATTTACCAATATTAAGCATTGCATCACCTTGCCATTTTCCAGAATTCTCAGCTGTAGATTGATCTTGAAATATTGCAAGATTCATTGCCACGAATTCATTTTCATCAGCTGCGCATGCTGCGGCGTTTGCTGCCAAAATTGATTCTGGGCCGATAAACGTCATAGGGTGAAAAATAACCTTTGCCTTATTTTGGGCAATAACTTCATTCAAATATCCACCATTTAGTATTTCAAATGCCCTACAAGCTGGACACTGGTAATCTATATAAACATCAATCGTTGGCTTAGTATTTGGATTTAACACAATTCCATATCCATCTTCAGCGGATACAGAAGCTGGAACTGCCGCTGTTGTGCTCGAGCGGTTACTAATTAAAGAGAAAACAACTCCGACTACAACAATAAATGAGACCATAACTATTACTAAGTTGCGAGTTCCCTTATCGCCACCATTATTTGCTGCCATTTCTTTCCTCCTCTATTAACCAGACTACTTTCCTACTTATCCAATCCAAATCTACCCTTTGGATATAAATAAAGGTAAATTCCCAGGATAAGTAAGCCTATATCTCTAATAATTTCAGATAAATACTTAGTGTCCTCTGGGTCGATAGCACCGCCACCGCCAAAACAACCGCAATCAATACTTAAACCCCTTGCCCACGCCTGTCCAATCGCAATAATAAATGCCAGCATCGTAACTGCACCGATTAATCCAGAAATTCTTACCAAAGCTCCAGTTATAAGTAGTAGTCCAACTCCAATTTCAATCCAAGGCAATGTGTATCCTAGAAAATTAGCAAGTGATACAGGAAGAAGTTCATACGCTCTAACCGCCATTGCAGATTTTTGTAAATTACCAATTTTAAGAGCACCGGCTGCTAGTAAAACTCCTCCCAAAATTAATCTAGCAAATAATGTTAACCACGGTTGAGCAACTTTAAATTTATCGCCCATCTCTTACTCCTTCAGATAAAGATTGCGCTAGCTTCTTTACTTTCTTTAGGCCAGATCTACCAGCACCATGTTCTTGAATTATTTTGATAAAAGCAGAGCCAACAATCACGCCATCAGCATAAGACGCAACGACCTTTGCTTGCTCCTTTGTAGAAACTCCTAATCCAACCGCAACTGGAGTGTTACTAGTAGACCTAATTCGACTTACTAGTGAACTAGCGTTTGCAGAAACAGCATCCCTAGTTCCGGTAACCCCCATCAAACTTGCAGCGTAAATAAACCCAGAGCATTCTGAAGTAACTTTAGCTAAACGTTCACTAGTAGTACTTGGCGCAACAACATAAATTCTATTAAGTAGATTTTTATCTGATTCTGCTCGCCACGTTTCAGATTCTTCAACAGTTAAATCAGGTGTTATGACCCCTGATCCTTTTGCACTTAAAATTGCTTCGGCAAATTTTGCAACACCAAATTTTTCAATTGGACTCCAGTAGCTCATAACAACTGAGGGAGCACCATACGCAACACTAATTTTGAGTAAATCGAATACTTCATCCACACCAACACCATTACTAATTGCCTGTTCAGACGCAGCTTGAATTACTGGCCCATCCATGACTGGATCAGAGTATGGGTAGCCAATCTCAATTGCATCAACTCCCCCATCAATCATCGATTTAATTATCTCTATCGATTCCTTTTGAGTTGGAAAGCCTGCTGGTAAA
>CANLHE010000009.1 GCA_947490605.1 Actinomycetota bacterium | reverse complement strand
TAATTATCGAAGTTATTCGTAGTAAATAACTAGTAAAACAAGTGAAATAAATGTCCCTGCCGCAAGCAAAATCAATTGATGCTCTTTCTTAATCCCTGCAGAATTTGCTGCCCTAGATGCAATACCTCTTGCTTTAGTTAATGCACGAGCTGCCCATGCAAACTCTGTTGCTAAAATTCCAAGTCCGGTGAAAACAATCAGCCAGCCAGGCCCTGGTGCTACTAAAGCGACAACTCCTATTAAGGTAACAAAGCCACCTACTGCCCCGACGAGAACACGTTTGAATGCTGGGTTCATGGATTCATATTACTAAACAATTTGCTCCTGAAATTCTCAATTAACTCTTCCCCCAGCAAATTCTTGCCAAACAATCTGTCTTCAACCTTGCCAACAGGCTGAATTAATCTAATTGATGAGGTGGCATAAACCGCCTTTGCATCTAATAACTCTTCAAATTTAAACTCACGCTCACTTACTTCAAACCATTTGATTAGTAATTCACGTGAAATACCTGGCAAGCAACCAGTAGATAGCGGTGGGGTTAGCCAGCCAGCTTCGGTGAGAATTAAAAGATTAGAAAGAGCAGTTTCAACCACATCTGCGTTTTCATTTAGAAATATGCCATCATCAAATCCAGCAGCACTAGCTTTTCTGACAGCTAATAATGACTCCCCATAAGAAATAGATTTAATGCCACTTAATGCCCCTTTGGAGATCTTCGGTTCATTAATTTTCATTAACGAAATAGATTCTTTACCTCCACTAACCGGCTCTAAGGTAATAAACCAATCACCATCGGCTAAAACATTTAGACGTAATCTAGATTCACCGGTTGCATTTGCTAGTATTTTTTCAATTCCCACCTCAATGTCAATCCGTGCTGGCAGGGTGATAAGTATTTGTTTGGCGGATTTTTCAAGTCTGGCGTAATGTCGATCCCAAGCCACAACTTTCTGATCAATAGTTAAGATTGTTTCAAACAAGCCATCGCCTCTTAAAAGCGAGTTTGAATACGGCAATTTAGCCAGGTCATCTTGCATAACACCATTTATTAAGAACTTCATACCAGCACCCCAGATGCAATTGCCGTTAATCGCTTTGCCTTCAATTGGGTCTCTTCCCACTCTTGGTTTGGATCACTTTGCCAGGTAATACCAGCACCAGTTCCAAAGTGAATCTTTCCATCACTTTCTGACCAAAAAATTCGAATTCCAACTGATAGCAATGCTTTATCTCCTTCAACCCAACCAATCACACCGCAGTATGGACCTCGCGCAACTTGTTCGATTTGTGCAATTGTTTTTAAGGCAGATGACTTTGGTGCGCCACTTATTGAACCTGCTGGAAGTAGATGCTCTGAAATATCCTCCCAGTTAATATCACTTCTTAGAGTTCCAACTACATCAGAGACTAGATGAAACAAACCTGGGTGCTCCTGCGTGGCCAGCAATCTTGGTACATCAACACTTCCACTTTCACAGATACTGCCAAAATCATTACGCATTAGATCAACAATCATCACATTCTCTGCCTTGTCTTTCTCCCCAAATGCGTCACTTGTTGCAGTCCCCTTTATTGGAGTGGATTTAATTCTCTTCCCACTTCGCTCAAGAAATAACTCAGGGGAAGCAGATGCAATCTCTAAATTTGGTAACTTTAAATAACTTGAATAAGGCGCCGGATTTGACTGCTGCAATCTGCCAGCTAAGCCAAGTAGTGATTGGTCGCAATCTGTGGTCAGGATTCGACACAAATTAACCTGATAGATATCACCTTGAGCAATCTTCTCCTTAATTAATTCGACATTGCTCTCGTATTGCACCTGGTTTAAAGATGATTCCCAATTACCAGCAAGCGGCTGCCAAGTAGATTGTGGAAGTGGTGCATCAATAACTTTTGCAAACCGTGCGCAGATCCAATTTCCCTCAAAAGTATTTACGACCGCCCAAAATCCAGGTTTGTTAAGGCTGGCTGGGTCAGTTGAGATCTCAACGCATTCTGTTGCAAGCCGGTTGCCCATCCAAAAGCTTGCATCAATTTTCTCCATGTTTAACGCTACCGCGAACGCCCGTTTACGGTGTAATAAATTCAAATGTGCGCACAGTGGCCGGATGCGATAGATTTCACCCTCGTAATACGCGGACGTAGCGCAGTTGGTAGCGCGGAACCTTGCCAAGGTTCAGGTCGCCGGTTCGAACCCGGTCGTCCGCTCTCTATAAAATGTTAAGTCTTACTAAATAAAAGCTAGGTCGGATGGCCGAGAGGCGAGGCTCGGGACTGCAAATCCCGCTACACGGGTTCAAATCCCGTTCCGACCTCCAATAAAAAATTAAGCAGCAGGTGGACGAGACAAAATTCCAGCGCAGTTGTTAACGACAAAACTTCCAGCAGAATATGGAACAACTACTGCATCTCCAGCTTTGATACCTAATTTGCCAGCATTTTCAAAAAATAATTCTCCGTCACCAGAAAGACAGAGAAATAATCCAAATCCAGCCTCAACCTTTTTGTCATCACCAGTTAAATAATCCGCTCTAAAAAATGGATCTGCAACTGATTTAAATATCGGGTGTGATTTTGCAGCACTGCTTTCAAATCTACTTATGATCTCTTTATCCTCTGCTTCCGAAAGCGGTGACAACCGCAATGCGTCTAAAGCGGTATCAAAGCCAAGGTTTAAATGTCCATCCTTATCACCACCACCTGCAAAGCCATCCCACTCAAGTAGAATTGAAAGATCGGTTGGCTCTTGTAGCTCTAGGACAAATATTCCAGATTCGATTGCATGTGCAACACCTGCTGGCACAAACACCGCATCCCCGGCCTTTACCTCTTTGAAAACTAAGGAATCTAGTAATCCCTGTGAGTTATGAGCTTTAACTAAAGCTGCGACGTCAGCCTTACTCATCTGTTTCTTAAAACCAATGCCCACCTTTGCACCAACTGGTGCATCTAAAATTATCCACGCCTCAGTTTTGCCATGATTCATATGAAGCTTTTCTTTAGCAAAGCTTTGATTTGGATGGTAATGAACTGGCAGTCGTTGATCGGGATCTAGTAACTTAACTAGTATCTCGATTGAGTTGCCAAACTTTTCTAAATGCTTTTCACCTAACCAGGAAACTGGATCTACATTGATGGCATCCTTGAGCAATCGCCCGTCGGATAATTTAGATAAACCATTTACCGCTTCGCCAAATCTGGTGGTAGTAGAGCCAATCCACTCCTCTGGCCGCATTGGTCCGCCTGGACCATTACGCAATTTACCGATCCGATTTCCGCCTTTATAGAAATGATCAAATTGATTTGAGGGTAATTTGGACGGCATAGCGATTGAATTGCTCATCTGAGTAGTTTAAAGGTTAAAGTATTTCCATGCTAGAAAAAGCTGAACGCCCTTGGGGCCGGTATGAGGTGCTGCAAGAAGGTGGCACATACAAAGTTAAATCAATCCATCTCTCCCCCGGTAAACGCATCTCCTACCAACGCCATCAAAAGCGCAGTGAGCATTGGTACATAACCGATGGCAGCGGTGAGGTAACACTTGATGGAAAAGTTCAGCAAGTATCTCGGGGTTCAATTATTGAAGTCCCACAAGGTTGCCTTCACCGAATCAGTAATACTGGAAGTAACGAGTTAATATTTATTGAAGTACAAACCGGAAGCTATTTTGGTGAAGATGATATTGAACGTGTTGAGGATGATTTCGGGCGAAATTAATTAGTTTTTGCGTATTTTCCAGCAAGAAGCATTAAATAAGATAGCCCAACTACTAACAGCATCGACCAACGAAGTTCAATATGGTCTGAGATAAAGCCAATTAATGGTGGACCGACCATAAATCCAAAGTAGGCAGTACCAGAAACGCGAGCAACCGCAACTGAGGGCGCTACTTGCCCGTTGTATTTTCCATGCGCTAATTCACCGGCCGCACTAAAAATCAGCGGCATAACAATTGAAAGTCCTAACCCAATACAAAACCAACCAAAAATTACTCCCCCGGTGTTGCCAATAACTAACCCAATAGCTAATCCAGTTCCGCTGATAAATCCACCACCTCGAATTGCATTTGCAGATCCAAATCGAGTTGCCAATCGATCGCAAGATAGGCGACCAACGACCATCATCAATGAGTAGACGATGTATGGCAAGGTGGAAACAAATGGTGAAGCATTAAAGCTTTCTCTCGCCAATACTCCACCCCAGTCACCGGCTGCTCCCTCACCCATCGCTGCACATAACCCAAACAAACCAAGTATCCAAAAAATCCCTGGACTTTTACTTTTAACAAAGTTTTCCTCTTTTATATGAATATCCGCACTTGCTGGTAGATATAAATCTTTGATGAATAACAAGACAATAAGGTAAGCAATGGAAATGCTTAACTCTTGAACGGAGAGTGAGATTTCAAATTGAGAAAGCAATCCACCAAATAGACCACCAAGTAAAGTCCCGATGGAGAAATTGGCGTGGAAGAAGCCCATCATCCTCTTGCTACTTTTCTTTTCCAGAGTAACTGCATGGGCATTCATGGCTATATCGTGCATTGCCGTTGCAAATCCCAAGAGAAATAAGGAAACTCTTAATTCAGTTAAAGTATTTGAAAAGGCAATCGCTGCCGTTGCGAATGAAATAGCGAACGTACCAAACACAATTATTGGCCGGCTCCCAAACTTTGCACAGAGTTTTCCAGCTGGTTTCAACGCGATAAATACACCAATTGCAACTAGGAGAAGTGAGATTCCAACTTGAGAATTAGTTAGAAGTAAACTCTTTTTTATATCTGGGATTCGAGCTATCAAGGTACCAAGGGCAAACCCATTTAAGATAAAGGCAATCACCGTGGCGAATTTTGCCCGTTTTAGGCTAAGCATTAAATCTGCCGAGATATTTTTGCTCATAAATTAAGTGTATATTTAATCTACTAAAACGGACGATTAGCGCAGCGGTAGCGTACTTCCTTGACATGGAAGGGGTCACTGGTTCGATCCCAGTATCGTCCACTCAAATAATCACTCCTGTAAGATACCTAGGTGAGTTCAAATTTAAACGACCGTGATGCTGCTTGGGTTTCGCAATTTTTAGCATCTCGTAGATCCACTCGTGATTTTCTACCCACCTTAGTTCCGCAAGAAATAATCGATCAGATTTTAACTGACGCATTAACAGCGCCGAGTTGGTCCAATACTCGACCATTCAAAGTTGCAGTCGCAACCGGTGAAGTTAAGGATCGTATAAGTAATGAGTTTTTATCTCGGTGGGCTGTTCTCTCAAAAATTATGCGCAAGGGCGTTAAAAATAAACTACGCCTTATCTTCACCCGTTACGGTCTGCCAACTAGTAATCGCAGCATTGTTAAGCCATATGTAAAAGAGTTAAGACCTAGAGCTCAACGTGTGGGTAAAGAATTATATGAATTATTTGGCGTTAAACGAGGTGACCGAGAGGCACGAGATAAACAATGGGGTAAGAATTACTCATTCTTTGGCGCACCAGTTGAAATGTTTATCTATATTCATAAAAGCCTTCACATCTACGCAGCATCTGATGCAGGTCTTATGATGGAAAATTTAATGCTCTCAGCACATGGTTTTGGACTTGGCACCTGCGCCCAAGGGGCGGTAAATATTTGGGATGATGTAGTAAGAAAAGAGTTTGATATACCAAAGGATTATCGATTGCTTTGCGGAATGGCAATTGGCTACCCAAGTGATTCACCCGTGAACTCCTTTAAGGCTAACCGCATTGGTGTCGATGAGATTTTGTTTAAGCCAAAGAAACAAAAATAAACTAAATCAATGCCGCCAAAAGATTCCAGTAGAGAGTCCCATTTTCCTGCCATAGAAAAGAAGTATGGCGAATCAATGAAATTTTGGTTTACGGTGATGAAAAAGGTTGAAGGCAAGAAATACCCAGAACAAATCGCACACCTACGGGATAATTACGGTTTCTCACAAGCACATGCCAACGCATTGGTTATGTATTCAAGGGGTTCAAAATCTGCAAAAAGATTTGAAAAACCAAGTGATTACTATAAATCCGTAGATCCAAAACAAGCTAAAACTGTTAAAGCAATCTTTAGAGCGATCACTAAGAAATATCCAAAATTAGAACTAGTGATCGCTTGGAATCAACCAATGTTAAAACTTGATACTAGGTATGTATTTGGAGCCTCGGTTACAAAGAAATATATTTTGATTGCTCCTTGGAGCACCAAAGTTTTAAACCAATTTAGACCAAAACTTACTGATTACACAGTAAATAAGAAAACAATTGCTGTACCTAATGACTGGAAGGTTGATGAGAAACTCCTCCAACAGATGGTTAAAGCTCGTCTTGCTGAATAACTCTACTGTCTAGATAACCACTCCTCTTTTAAGACTGCGAATAGATAAGCACTAGTCCATCTTCCTTTAAACCACTCATCCTCTACATATGTTGCCTCTTGTCTTAAATTCAAAGCTTTTGCTAATTTCACGGAACTAACATTTTCAATATCGATGTAGGCAACTACTCTGCGAAAATCATGATCAGTAAACGCAGAGGTAATCAAAGCGCGTGTGGCTTCAAGAGCCAAACCTTTGCCTACGTAATTTGGATTTATGACCCAACCGACCTCTGCCCTTTTGTGCTCCTTAGAAATGTAATTCAAGTTACTTTGGCCAATAACTTTTCCAGTTTCCTTAAACTCCCAAGCGTAAGTTAAGCGGTCCCCAGAATCGTCAAACTTAACATCATTTATGAATTTATCTAATGCTTTTTTTACCTGCTCCATAGTGCGAACTGGCCAAGGAATATATGCGACTATTTCCGGCTTAGAGTGATACTCAAATAAATCTTGAGCATCACTTCGCTTCATTTGTCGAAGCAACAATCGATCGGTGTGTAATTCCTTCATTACATTGAATGTAACAAATTACATAACCGGCAATGCCGCAAGTGCTGCTTCGAAATCCTTATCTGTTAATACTGAGTCCACCATATTTCCATTTAAGAATTGATCATAAGCGGCTAAGTCGAAGTGGCCATGGCCGCAAAGAGCGGTAAGAATTACCTTCTCCTCGCCAGTTTCTTTGGCCTTAAGAGCTTCTTGAATTGCTACTGCAATTGCATGAGTTGGCTCTGGTGCTGGCACGATTCCTTCAGTTCTTGCAAACTGAACGGCAGCTGCAAAACACTCTTTCTGACCAACAGTGGTTGCAGTCATCATGCCAAGCTCATAAATATGAGACACCAGTGGTGCCATACCGTGATAACGAAGACCACCGGCGTGAATTGGATCTGGAATGAAATCATGACCAAGGGTGTGCATCTTCATTAATGGGGTCATTCCAGCTGTATCACCAAAGTCGTATGCATATGTTCCGCGAGTAAGTGAAGGACATGAGGCTGGCTCAACTGCACGAATCTCAGGGTTCATCTTTCCCTTTAACTTTTCTCTAATAAATGGGAAGGAAAGTCCAGCAAAGTTTGAGCCGCCACCGGTGCAACCAACTAATAGATCTGGTGTCTCACCAACTTTAGCCATCTGCTTCAGTGCTTCTTCACCAATAATTGTTTGGTGCATTAGAACATGGTTTAAGACCGAGCCAAGTGCATATGCAATCTTTGGATCTGCAACTGCTGCTTCAACCGCCTCAGAAATCGCAATGCCGAGAGAGCCAGATTTATTTTTAGGATCCATTGCTAACTTACGACCAGCTTCAGTTAGTTGCGATGGTGAGCGGTGCACAACTGCGCCGAAGACCTCCATCATCAATCGGCGGTATGGTTTTAGATCGTAAGAGCCACCAACCTGCCAAACCTCACACTCCAAATCAAAAAGTGAGCATGCAAATGCAAGTGCAGTTCCCCACTGACCTGCGCCAGTCTCAGTTGTTAATTTAGTTATGCCAGCTTTTTTATTGTAGTAAGCCTGTGGCACAGAGGTATTTGTCTTGTGAGAACCAGCAGGAGAAACACCTTCATACTTGTAATAAATATGTGCCGGGGTGTCTAATAATTTTTCTAATCTTCTTGCTCTAAATAATGGGGATGGACGCCAAGTGCGATAAACATCTAATACTTCACCTGGGATATCTATATAAGACTCAGTTGAAACCTCTTGCAAAATTAAATCCATTGGGAAAAGCGGTGCTAAATCTTCTGGGCCCACTGGTTGATGTGTGCCGGGATGAAGTGGTGGTGGCGGTGGTGATGGTAGATCAGGAATTATGTTGTACCACTGGGTTGGCATCTCACTCTCATCGAGTGTTATTTTGGTGAAACTCTTTGGATCATTACTTAGTGCCATCACTTGCCTCCCATGGTTTTGGGCAAGGCTAGAGGGCGTCGCATCACTCTGGCAATACCAATTTCAAAACATTTTCTTTACAAATGTCCTGTCGATAACTTAAGGGCATAGTATTCATTTATGCCGATTGCCAAGTACTCATTAGCCGCTCTGGATTGTCCAGATCCGGTCGCCTTGGCAAGCTTTTATTCAAAAATTACTGATTTTGAAGTGGTAGTTGCCCATAATGATAAAAATGGAAACCCTCACTGGGTTGAGCTAAAGGAAAATGGTGTTACGCGAATCGCATTTCAGCGAGTGGAAAAGTACACCAAACCAACATGGCCAGAAGGTCCAATTCCCCAACAAGCACACCTTGATTTTAATGTGGAAGATTTAAACGAAGCCGAAGCGAAATTACTTGCAATTGGAGCAGTTAAATCACCAATTCAAACTAGCTCAAACCCTGAGGAGAATTTTCGCGTTTACTTTGATCCGGCCGGGCATCCTTTTTGCCTGGTTAGCGCTTAAGCAAATATAGAAATTTAAATCCGTTAAGATAAGCGTATGAATGATGCGCTAACAATCTCAGCCTTAACCTTTGGCGCTCAAGCCTTCGTCACCTTGTTTGTGATTTTAGATCCACCAGGGGCTGCTCCTATTTTCTTAAGCCTTGCCTCTGGCAAATCAATTAAGGTGCAACGTAAATTAGCATGGCAGGCGGCGGCGGTTTCCCTGGTAGTAATTGTTACCTTTGCTTTGTTTGGAAATGCCCTATTGAATTACTTAAATATCTCACTGGCAGCCTTGCAGGGGGCTGGTGGAATATTGCTTTTGATTACTGGGCTGGGCTTACTTACCGGATCCCTTACTGATGAAGGTTCATCGACCTCAAAAAATATTGCATTAGTACCACTTGGTACACCACTTCTTGCCGGACCTGGCGCAATTGTTACCACCATGTTGTATGTTCAAAAAGCGGATGGTTCATCTCAATTAGGCGCACTCGCGCTAGCAATAGTCGCGGTTCACTTTATTATCGGTTTAACCTTTATGTTCTCAACAAATATCCTGGCAGTAATTAAAGACTCTGGCGTAACACTTTTGGCCCGAATTGCCGGCTTACTTCTCTCAGCAATTGCAGTTGAGATGATTGTTAGCTCAATTAAAGCCTTCTTTAATATCGCCTAAATAATTCCAACTGTCAGATCTAGCATCTATCTTTAACCTATGGTCTTAGGTAGCACCGCCCTTCATGAAACAACATTTGTAATTGTAGATTTAGAGACCACTGGCGCCTCCCCTAAAAAAGGGGCAGCAATTACTGAGATCGGTGCCGTAAAAGTTAAGAGTGGGCAATACCTAGGAAATTTTGAATCCTTTGTTAATCCACTCACTCCAATACCAGAGTACATAACTCAGATGACTGGAATCACGGATTTGATGTTAGCTAAGGCGCCAGTAATTGATGAGATCCTGCCAGCGTTTTTAGAGTTTGCAGGCAGCGCAGAGGAAATAATAATTGTTGCTCACAACGCTCCCTTTGATTTAAGTTTTCTAAAGAGTGCTGCAAAAGAGCTGGATTTAGATTGGCCTAAATTTAAAACCTTAGATACCGTCACTATTGCTCGCCAGGTTTTAAGTAAAGAGGATGTACCAAACTGCAAACTTTCCACCCTTGCTCAATTCTTTGGCACAAAAACTGAACCAAACCATCGGGCTTTAGATGATGCCAAAGCGACAACTGAAATATTGCATGGCCTTATTGAAAGATTAGGTTCCTTTGAGGTTTACAACGTTGATTCATTAATGGAGTTTGCAAAGACAGCCGCCCATATCCAACGGCAAAATTACTGGGGTTTAAGCTCTACCTAGCCGAAACAATTTCATTTGTTAGTTGCGCCCATTTCTTCACGATCGAAAGTGCTGCTCCAGAATCAATTGCCTTATTTGCCAACACAAAGCCATTTGCGATCTGGGTTTGTAGCGGCAAATTAAAATCTGCTTTAAAGGCTGCGATTGCAAAGGCAGCGTTTAAGGTAACCGCATCCCGCATTGCACCTTTCGCCCCTGAAAAAATCTTCATTGTCATTTGTGCGTTGTAGGCAGCATCACCACCTGCTAACTCTGAGATTGGTGATGAAGCAATACCTAATTCTTCTGGATTAAAAACTGATTGAGTTAATTTTCCATCACTTATTTGGATTACTTGGGTGGTGGTAGAAAGTGAAACCTCATCCAAGCCATCATCACCGCGAAATACGAAACCCTCTTTGCCTTGATCTAATAAAACTTGTGCCATAAGTGGCAGCAACTCAGCCCGGGCCACCCCGATTGCGCAAGCTGTTGGTTTAGCTGGGTTTGCTAGCGGCCCTAAAATATTAAAAATAGTTGGTACACCCAACTCTTTTCGAGCAACAGCTGCATGTTTCATCGATGAGTGAAAAATCGGCGCAAAACAAAAGCCAATTCCAATTTTATAAACGCTCTGTTCAACCTCTGGGCCAGTTAAGTCAATCTTGATTCCAAGTGCTTCAAGTAGATCAGCAGAGCCTGATTTAGAAGTAGCTGCCCGATTGCCATGCTTTACAACCCGAGCCCCGGCAGCGTTGGTAACAATTGCAGCAGCGGTTGAAATATTTATCGTGTTTGCACCATCCCCGCCAGTGCCAACTGTGTCAACGGAGCGCTCTGAAATATTTATCGGCGCACAATATGAATACATCTGCGCAACTAAGGCTTCGACCTCGGCAGCACTTTCACCCTTTGTCTTAAGCCCAATCAGAAAGTCTTTAATTTCATTATTACTAGCTTTGCCCTCAAGAATTTGTGACATCGCCCAGGTAATCTGATCATTGGTTAGATCAGATTTTTCAGAAAGTGATTTAAGAATTAACTCCCAGGTCATAGGGGCTACTAATTATTTTGCGAGCGCAGAATCAGATTTAAGCAGCGCCGCACACTTTGCCGCAATCGTAAATGGATCAATAGGGTGAGTAACTGTGCCCTCTGCCTTTGACCAAGCTGCTAACCAATTATCTTGTGCGCGGCCAGTAATTAATAAAACTGGTGGACAGTTAAAAACTTCATCCTTTAATTGCCGGGCAACTCCCATGCCACCTTCTGGAACCGCTTCACCATCTAATACAAAAAGATCAACCTGTTTTTTGCTATCAACATAAAGACGCAGCGCATCTGCGGTGGCAAACTCTTTAATTTCATGGGCGGCCAGGGCCGGGTCTAATTGCTTGCCTAAAGCAGAGATTACTGAGGCACGTACTGATGAATCATCTGAATACAGTGCGATAACCAACTTTTCCATCTTTTGCATGGCTTAATCCTACCTACCCAGTGATACCGCCAGCTTTTAACGCGAAAGTTTCATCTGGGTGATCAGTTTCACCAAATAGTAGGGCTACTCCCAGCGGCCTAAATGAGGCATTCCTATCTATTTCAGGAATAATCTGCCCTATGAGCGCGATCGGAACCGGATCATTAAAGACCAACCGACCTAACCTGGTTGCAGTTGGCACAATTGTTTGGCTCTCCTCTGAGTTAATGTTTTTCGCCGCTCTCTTTGCCATGTATTTCACAACTCGCGCTGTGCAAGGGCCAAAGGTATGGCTGGAATCAACTGGATTGTTAAATATTCCATTTGCCGCAACTAACACAACTGTTTTAGTTCTCTCCTCCGTTACCTGTCAGTATGGCGTATTTGCCGCTGAGCGTTTTCAAGCACGTCGTGCTGGCACCATCTGGCAATTAAATAAGTGGGGAATGCGGGAGTGGTTTGCTTTAACATTTTTAATGGGTGCATTTTTTATTGCTGGTCAAGTTTATGAGTATGCAATGTTGGTAAGTGAGAATCTATCTCTTGCCTCTAATGCATACGGCTCAGTCTTTTATATGACAACCGGCTTTCACGGCCTGCATGTAACTGGTGGATTGATCGCTTTCTTAATTGTTTTAGTAAGAGTATTTAGAGCTGAAAAATTTGGTCACAACCAAGCCACTACTGCAATTGTGGTCTCCTACTACTGGCACTTCGTAGATATTGTGTGGATTGCACTTTTTTCTGCGATCTACCTGATTAAGTAGCCAAATATGAAATTTCTATCTAAATATCGCCGCCATAGATTTGCTGCGCCATTACTTTTAATGACCGCTCTCGCCGCCCTTGGCTTTACCTACTCAGTTGCAACCGCAGCACCTGCTAGCAACTCAATGAGTGCATCTGCTAAATCAACCTTAATTGCCGAGGGTCAAACAATATTTCTTAAAGGTTGCTCTTCTTGTCATGGATTAAACTCTGAAGGTGGCGCAGTTGCACCATCCCTAATTGGTGTTGGCGCAGCTTCAGTTGATTTCCAAGTTGGCACCGGACGTATGCCAATGCAGGAT
>CANLHE010000008.1 GCA_947490605.1 Actinomycetota bacterium | reverse complement strand
CGCCAGCAAGACGCACCGGTGGAAATCCAGCTAAGCGAACCTTCCAAGCACTTCGGATTGAGGTTAATCAGGAGCTTGCCGTATTAGAGCGAGCAATCCCAGCAGCACTATCTGCGTTAACTGTGGGCGGACGGTTAGTAGTGATGAGCTATCAATCACTTGAAGACCGGATAGTTAAGAGCCACTTTGCCCAAGCCACAAAATCAAACACTCCATTAGGTCTACCAGTAGATCTGCCTAACTCAGCGGCTAGTTACAAGTTACTAATTTCTAGTAGCCAAGCAGCTGATGAGAGTGAGCAGTTAAGTAACCCAAGATCACAATCAATGCGACTTCGGGCGATTGAACGGGTGGCTGCCTAATGGCGATATTTGAATTAGCACCGGCCCTTGAGATCTCACGCAAAATTGTCAGAGAGCAAGCAAATAAGGCAGTACTTCGCTTGGTGCCAGATATTAAGCAAGGCGCAGTCGCGCCAGATCGCACCTTTGGCATTTTCCTAGGAGCAATATTCACTGCCGGTTTACTCGCGCTGCTGGTTATTAATACTGCGCTCGCACAAGATGCATTTATTCTTAAAGATCTAAAGCAACAGGCTCAAGTTTTAACCGACCAACGAGAAGCAATTTTGCGTGAGGTAGCCCAAAAATCCTCACCAGATCGACTTGCACAAAATGCAGCCGACCTTGGCATGGTGGCATCTACTAATCCGCGATTTCTAGATATGTCAGTGGGTAAGTAATGAATCAACAACAATTAGTCCAGGATCGAATTCGTAAAGTTGTAGCTATCGTGATTGTAATTTTCCTACTATTCGGTTTACGGTTAATTGATATTCAAGCAATCAGGGCAAAGGGCTTTGTGGATCGCGCTGATAATGAGTTAAGCAAATCTGCAACTCTATTGGCTCCTAGAGGTACTATCTTTGATATCAATGGAGTCGAGTTAGCTCGCAGTATTTCAGCAATAAATATTGCAGTGGATCAAACAGTAGTTAATGACCCAATTACCGCAGCAAAAATTGTAGCCCCAATTCTGGGCATGACTGCGGGTCAATTGCTACCAGATCTAACCGGGGAGCGTCGGTATGTATTGATTGCAAAAGATATTACGCCGGCAAAATGGCGGGAGGTAAATTCAGCAATTGAAAGTTATAACTCAGAAGTTTTAAAGAGCAAAGATGGCATTGCAAAAAGAATTGGTGGGTTTGTACCAGAGCGAAGTTATATTAGAGATTACCCAAGTGGCACACTTACATCATCACTAATTGGAATAATCAATGATCAAGGTTCAGGTGCGGCCGGTATCGAAAGTAGTTTAGATGGCTTACTTGCTGGCGTTAATGGCAAATATATATATGCAAATGGGCGTGGAAACATTATCCCTGGATCAGAACAAGTCACTGTAGAAGCAAAATCTGGTACCAGTATTCGATTAACGATTGATCGCGATGTGCAGTGGGTTGCACAGAATGCCATTAGCCAAGCAGTTGCATCATCAAGGGCTAAATCGGGAACTGTAATTGTGATGGACCCTAAAACCGGAGCAATATTGGCACAAGCAAGTGCGCCTACATTTGATCCAAACATTTCCAGTTCGATCACACTTGAAAAACTTAAAAATCCAGCTGTGCAAGAGGTGTATGAACCAGGATCTACTGGCAAGGTAATCACAGTTGCTGCTGCGATGCAGGAGGGTTTAATTTCACCAGATACGATATTTACAATTCCTTACTCAATGAAGGTTTCCGATGGTGTTTTCAGTGATCACGAGAAACATCCAACTCAGAGATTAACCACTACAGGTTTGTTGGCTGTTTCAAGCAATACCGGTTCAATACAAATCGGACAGAAATTAGGAAAAGATAATCTTTATGATTACTTGCGGAAGTTTGGAATTGGTGAGAGTACTAACTCAAAACTGCCGGGTGAATCAGTTGGAATTCTTCATCCAGTTAAAGATTGGTCTGGTACATCGCTTCCCACTATCTCATTTGGTCAGGGCTACTCAGTAACTGCTATGCAATCAACATCAGTTTTTGCAACAATTGCAAACAATGGTGTGCGCGTTAAACCTTCTATCTTGGCTGGTGTCGTTGATGAGAGTGGGAAATACACACCTGCTAAACCAAATGAATCTGTAAAGGTATTAAGCGATGAAACTGCCATAAATCTTCGGGCAATGATGGAAAGCGTTGTTTCAAAAAATGGTACGGCCCCAACTGCAGCTATTCCTGGCTATCGAGTTGCTGGTAAAACTGGAACCGCAATGCGTTACAACTCTTCTTGTAGATGCTACAGCGGATATACCGCCTCATTTATTGGCTTTGCACCAGCTGATCAACCAAAGTATGTAGTTAGTGTGACAATCCAAGATCCGAAAGGACTTCATTGGGGTGGTGCTCTTGCTGGCCCAGTATTTAAAAAAGTAATGAGTTTTGTTTTACAAAATGAACGCATTAAACCTACGCCTACTGCTGATACTTTTTTCTCTCTAACTGAAGCGGCGCTAAAGTCTCCAAAACAAAGCACCAAAAAGAGTGAGCCAAAGCTATGAGCATTCGGCCCGGAAAATTAGATAAAAAAGCATTATCAAACTTTGATCAGAAGCTTTTTAATACCGGTGTAGAAGTTTCTGGCGTTTCTATTAATGCCACTGAGGTAAAAAGCGGAGATTTATTTATAGCCCTACCCGGAGCAAAAACTCATGGTATGAATTTTATCGATGAAGCAATTTCCAATGGCGCCGTTGCCGTTTTAAGTGATCGAAAAATAGATTGCTCAATTCCAGTTTTTGTCGATCAAACTCCAAGGGATTTAGTGGGCCCGATTTCAGATTGGTTATACAACAAACCTTTTAGCAAGCTAGTTGCGGTAGGAATAACCGGCACAAATGGAAAAACGACCACAGCTAATTTAGTCAAACAGCTTTGGGATCTTAACAATATTAACTCTGGGGTAATCGGAACACTTGGCGTTGAGATTGGAACTGAAAAGATTGCTGGAGTAAGAACTACTCCTGAGGCTGATGAATTACAGGCACTTGCCGCTGTGATGTTGGAGCGAAGAAGCACCCATTTAGTGATGGAGGTGAGCAGCATTGCTATTGATCAATCTCGGGTAAATAGTGCTAAATACAAAGTAGTGGCTTTTTCTAATTTAACTCAAGACCATTTGGATTACCACAAAAATATGGATGAATATTTCAAGGCAAAAGCAATGCTTTTTAACTCCGAGTATGCGCAAAATGCCGTGATCAATATTGATGATTCTTATGGCAAGAAGCTTTTTGAAATAAGTAAAATAACTAACAAATCAGTATCCCGGAATGATAAAAACGCTGATTGGTACTACAGTAAAATTGAATCACAAAATGATGGCTACAAGGTTGAGATTTCTGACAAAAATGGCCAAGTAATAAGCGGCAATTTCCCGCTAATTGGTGAACACAATTTAGATAATCTTTTGTTAGCAATTGCTTCGGTAAGTATTTGTGGTCTTACAAATACTCAAATCTCTAATGCAATTGCCAAATTAAAAAGCGTGCCTGGCAGATTAGAGATAATCTCAGCCGGTCAATCATTTTCAGCTCTTGTTGATTATGCCCATACCCCTGATGCGGTAAATAGAGTTTTAAAGAGTGCTAGAACTTTTACATCTGGTCGAATTATCGGTGTCTTAGGTTGCGGTGGAGACAGAGACAAAAGCAAGCGCTCACCAATGGGCCAGGCCTTATTTTCTGGCAGTGATCTCGCAATTTTTACAAGTGATAACCCACGCAATGAGAAAGCCGATCAGATCCTGAAAGAAATGACAGAGGGCATAGATCTGGCCAAAAAAGGGTTTGTTTTAACTGATCGAAAAGAAGCAATTGATTTCGCTGTAAAAATGGCTAAATCTGGAGATTGCATATTGTTGATGGGTAAAGGGCATGAGATTGGGCAAGAGATCAATGGTGTTGTAACAGCTTTCGATGATCGAATTGAGTTGCTAGATTCAATCCGGCAGGTGGCTAAATAATGATTAATATTTCAGCAGCAGAGTTTGCAAAGGTTGTCTCTGGAAAACTTCATTTAATGTCGGATGAAATGATGATAAATGAAATTCCGGTAATTACTTCCCTTAAAGCAGCTAAAGGAACATTCTTTGTTGCCTTTAAAGGCGATCATGCAGATGGCCATGATTTTGTCGATTCAGCAATTAAATCTGGCGCAAAATTTGCATTAGTCTCTAAGCAAGTAAATGCACCATCAATACAAGTTGATGATGTTGGGCAAGCGTTACTAGCACTAACTTCATATGTTAGAAGTAAATTAACTGGATTAAAACTAGTTGGGATCACGGGATCCCAAGGTAAAACAACCACAAAAGAGTTTCTAGCTTCGATTTTGCAATTAGCTGGTAATACAGTTGCAACTGAAGGAAATTTCAATACCGATATTGGCGTGCCACTTACAATTCTTCGTTGTGATGAGCAGAGTAAATACTGCATCGTTGAAATGGGTGCAAGACATGTCGGGGATATTGCAAAGCTGACTAAAGTTGCAGTCCCAGATGTAGGGGTAGTTTTAGTTGTAGGTAGGGCACATCTTGGTGAGTTTGGTTCGGTTGAAGCACTTGCAAAAACTAAAGCAGAGTTAATATCTGGCCTACTTCCTAATGCAGTTGCAGTACTAGGTAGTTACGACAAATTCACACCTAAGATGGCAGATAACCTTGAATTAAAAAAGATTGTTTTCGGTGATGGGCAATCAGTCCGAGCTGCTGATGTTGAAATGCACGGCGGTTATGCTCACTTTGACTTAGTGACACCAACTGGAAGAAATCCAGTCTCACTTCAGTTGCTAGGTGAGCACCAAATCCCTAATGCACTAGCTGCCGCAGCCGCTGCATATGCACTTGAAATTAGTAATGAGCAAATTGCGACTGGATTAATCACAGCAACTTTAGGTAGTAAGTGGCGTATGGAGATTGAAGAGCTAGATGGATTAAAGATGATTAATGATTACTACAACGCAAATCCAGAGAGCACAAAAGCAGCAATCAAAACATTAGTTTTGCTCAGCCAAGAAAGCGGTGGCGCATCATGGGCGATACTCGGAAAGATGCATGAGTTAGGTGCAGCAGAGCAATCCGGGCATCAAGAGGTTGTGCAGTATTGCCAGGAGATTGGGGTCGACCATCTAGTTGCCGTGGGGACTGGCCTATACAAATCTGAGGAAAATGAAAATTCTGAGAAACATTTGCTCATACATAACTGCGCAAATGCAGATACTGTTTTAGAGTTAGTCAGTAACTTTTCTGCTGGTGACGTGATTTTGCTAAAAGCATCCAGATCAGAGAAATTTGAGGATTTGGCTAATTTACTTAGAAGCAAATGGAGCGGGGGAGTAGCATGAAAGGAATATTGCTTTCGGGTGCCGTATCAGCAATTTTTGCATTCTTTGCAACCCCTGCGTTAATTCGATTTTTAACTAAACGAAGTTATGGTCAAATAATAAGAGATGATGGACCAACTACTCATCAGGTAAAGCGCGGAACTCCAACAATGGGTGGAATAGTTTTAATCTCAGCAACTTTGTCTGGGTATTTTATTAGCCACTTAGTCACTGGCGTTACACCAACCACATCTGCTTTATTAGTTATTGGATTAATCCTTGGATTAGGCCTTGTTGGTTTTCTTGATGATTGGCTAAAGGTTGCCCGTCAACAATCATTAGGTTTAAATGCTAAACAGAAATTATTCGGACAAGCTTTAGTTGCCGGCTGTTTCGCTTATGCTGGATTGCAGTTTCCAGATAGTGCTGGACTGACACCTATTTCTGCAAACCTTTCAACGGTTCGAGATACCTCAATCAAATTAACGCTAGTTGCCGTAATCATTTGGGTAATTCTGATGGTATTGGGAACAAGTAACGGCGTGAATCTAACTGATGGCTTAGATGGACTTGCAACGGGTGCGGCAGTAATGGTCTTTACATCATTTATTTTGATTGGAGTATGGGAGTTTGGACAAAGTTGTGCAGTCTCTCCTGGCCTTAAATGTTACGCAGTAAGAGATCCTCTTGATCTTGCAGTATTAGCAGCTGCATTAGCGGGCGCATGTGGCGGGTTTCTTTGGTGGAATGCATCCCCTGCAAAAATATTTATGGGCGATGTTGGTTCACTAGCTCTAGGTGGCGCCTTAGCTGGATTGGCAATTACGCTTAGAACACAACTTCTACTTGTTGTGCTTGGATTTATTTTTGTATTAATAACATCTTCAGTAATCATTCAAGTTGTTTACTTTAAAATCTCGGGCGGCAAACGGGTATTCAAAATGGCACCACTTCAGCACCACTTTGAGTTATTAGGGTGGGGTGAAGTAACGATTGTGATTAGATTTTGGATTATTGCAAGCCTTGGAGTAGCAGCAGGCTTAGGCCTCTTCTACGCCCAGTGGGTTGTCTCCTAACATGAGTTTTGTCGCCGAACTTTCCGGAAAAAATTGTCTGGTAATCGGTGCTGGCGTCACTGGCCGAGCAGTTCATGAAGCATTAATCAAATTTGGTGCAATATCGAAAATATTTGATGAGAAAGTTACTGGAGAAAGTGATGTAATAAATGAATTGCCACAAGGTATTGAATTAGCAGTTGTTTCACCTGGATGGAGAATTGATCACCCAGTAATTTTGAAACTTAAAAGTGCAGGTGTTGAAGTAATTGGTGAAATTGATTTAGCCTGGAAGATCAAGCAGGTTTTGGCGCCAAACCAAAAGTGGATTGCACTTACTGGCACAAATGGCAAGACCACCACAATTAAAATGGTTGAATCAATTTTTAATTCAGCAAAGGTAAATGGGGTGGCTTGCGGAAATGTTGGGCAAACAGTCATTGCCTCTGTCTGCTCTGATCAGCCCTTTGAATATCTTGCAATTGAGCTTTCCTCATTTCAAATTCAGTGGAGTGAGTTACCTAAGTACCAATCTGTTGCGATCTTAAATATTGCTGAAGACCATATTGACTGGCACGGTAGTTTTGAGGATTACGTAGCGGCAAAACTTAAGTTATTAAAGCAAGCAGAAAAAGCATTTGTTAATAAGTCTGATCCGGAGCTGTCCAAGCGGGTAGGTAAAGAAACGGCCATCTGGTTTTCGTTAGAAACGCCAAACCCAAATGAGTTAGGGCTAGTAGAGAATCTTCTAATTGATCGCACATTCTCTGCTACGCCAGCACAAGCTAATGAAATTGCTGAGTTGGTAGATATAACTCCAACTGCACCGCATAACGTTCTTAATGCTTTAGCTGCTTCTGCCTTAGCACTTTCCATCGGAATCAAATATGACGCGATCAAGCTTGGGTTACGCAACTTCTCACCCGACCATCATCGTATGGAGTTAGTGCTAAGAAAGAATGAAATAAATTGGATTGATGATTCCAAGGCAACCAACCCACACGCAGCCGGAGCATCTCTACTATCTTATTTTCAAGTTATATGGATTGCTGGAGGTCTAGCAAAAGGAGCCAGCATGGATGAGTTAGTTTCAAGATGTGCTAAAAGAATTAAAGCTGTGATTCTAATTGGCCATGACCGGGAATTAATTGCGGATTCATTTGCAAAATTATCACCTGAGACTCAAATCATAAGAGTTGATCAGACTATTGATTCAAAGCAATTAATGAATGAGGTTGTTAAGCAAGCAATTGCATTGGCGAAACCAGGTGACACAGTGCTGCTAGCTCCAGCATGTGCCTCAATGGATCAATTTAGTTCATATGTAGAGCGTGGCCAATTGTTTGCGCAAGCAGTGAAGGCGCAGGTCTAACGTGAGCAATAATTTAAATTTGCGAAAGTACTCTCGCCTTTTAGCCCGGCCAGAACTGCCCTATTTTTTAATTATCTGGAGCACCATATTTTTATGCGCACTTGGCTTGACCATGGTTTTGTCTTCTTCAACTGTTACTTCGTTGCAAGAGAGTGGCAATACATACTCGATTTTTATCAAACAGTTTTTCTTTTTAATCCTTGGTTCATTTGCTGCTTTTTGGGCGTTCAGAGTTAAAGGTGCAATTTGGCCATTCATAGCCAGATATGCACTTAGTATTTCAATTGTTATTTTATTATTACCATTTGTACCATTTCTAGGAAAAAATATAAATGGAAACCGTAACTGGATTGAAATTGGTGGTTTTACATTGCAGCCATCTGAGTTTGCAAAATTTGGTTTGATTTTATGGTGCGCGCTTAGGTTGCGCTCACTAGGCCAGGAGCCGGGTACAAAAAACTTAATTTTGTTACTTGCACCAGGACTAGTGGCAATTGAGCTATTAATTCTATTAGAACGTGATTTAGGCACTGCCCTTTTGGTATTGATAATCTTTGGCGGTATTTTGTTTGTATCTGGTGCTCCAATTAAGAATTTTCTCGCACTCATTACTTTTGCTGCAATTGTTGGTGGAGCATTTATTCTTAGTACTGATTACCGGATGAGTCGATTTGCAGCCTTATTTAATCCATTTGATGAGAGATATTATAAATTTTCTGGTTGGCAACCAGCTCATAGCATCATGGGTTTAGCCAGTGGTGGCTTATGGGGAAGTGGATTAGGAGCTAGCAAACAGAAGTGGGCAAACTTAGCTGAAGCTCATACAGATTTTATTTTCTCAGTGATTGGTGAAGAACTTGGACTGCTTGGCACCTTGCTAGTTCTCGCGCTATATACAGCATTGATTTATTCTGTTCTAAGAGTTGCACTTAAAACTAAAGATGATTTTTCTAGATATGCAACTGCCGGAATCGCTTGCTGGTTTATTGCACAAGTGGTGGTAAACATTGGATCTGTCACATCAGTTATTCCAGTCATCGGTGTAACTTTGCCTTTTATTTCCTATGGTGGCTCTTCACTGCTAGCTAATTTGATCGCAGTTGGATTTGTATTGAGCGTGGCCCGCAGAACGCCAGAGATTGCTGAGGGTATTAGGGTGAGTCGAATGAGAAAATTAAACCGATGACTCCCAAAATACTATTTGCCGGTGGTGGAACTGCTGGACATGTTGAACCGGCCTTAGCGGTTGCAAATTGGCTGCGGAATGAAAAGCCAAATTGGAATTATGTGTTTGTTGGGACTAAAAAAGGATTAGAGAATCAATTAGTGCCTGCTGCTGGCTTTGATTTAATTCATATTTCTAAAGTTGTACTACCTAGACAATTCACACCAGAAATCTTTATATTGCCAATAAAAGTACTCACTGCAACATGGCAAGCAATTAAAATATGCAAAAAAGTTGATTTGGTTGTTGGGTTCGGTGGGTATGCCTGCCCGCCAATTTATATAGCCGCCGCACTTCTACGTAAGCCAATATTTATTCATGAGGCCAATGCGGTTCCAGGTTGGGCAAATCGCCTAGGAGCCCCATTTGCGTCCCAAATTTTTATCGCATTTAGTCGAGCTGGACAGAAACTAGGGCGTTGGCGGAATGCAAAATTAAGTGGCATGCCAATTCGAGCAGAGATAATTGCATCAGCAAATCTTTCTAATGAAGAAGCGAAGACAAAGAAGAGATTACAAATTGAAAAGTGGGAACTAGCTCAAGATAAACCAACCATATTGGTCTTTGGTGGTTCTCAAGGTTCAAGACATATTAATGAAGCAATACTTCAATCCTTATCTGCTTTTACTGAAAAAGGTGTACAAGTCGTCCATTCAGTTGGTCGAAATAACCCACTGCCAACTTCAACTGAGAACTATTTACCTCTTCCATATATTGAGGATATGTCATCCGCATACCATGCTGCAGATTTAGTTATTGCAAGAAGTGGTGCCCTAACTTGTGCTGAGCTAGCAGCGGTAGGAAAATTTGCGATTTTAATTCCGCTACCAATTGGCAATGGAGAACAGGCTGTAAATGCCTCAGACCTACAAACTGCAGGAGCTGCTGAGGTAGTAGATGACAATAAATTTAATTCTGATTGGTTAAGCAGTAATTGGGATGAGATATGGCGCAAGGCGAGAAACTATCAGGCGACCCCAGCGGCTCAGTTATCTGCGAGCGAAACAATTGGCAGTGAAATTATTAGAGCAATCGATGGTAGAAAATGAAATCTGGACTTAATTATAGATTATCAGAATTAGCTCAACTTAAGATTCACTTCATTGGAATCGGCGGCGCCGGAATGAGTGGAATTGCCCGCATTATGTTGGCAAAGGGGTTTTCAATTTCTGGGTCAGATAAGAATGACTCTTCCATGCTCACAGCTTTAAAGGCACTGGGTGCAAAGATTTATATTGGTCACGCAGCCGAACATCTTGCAGATGCTCAACTAGTAATAGTTTCTTCCGCAATTACCGAAAATAATCCAGAGTTCGCCGAGGCTAAAAACAGGGGTATACCAATTGCTGCGCGGGCAGTGGCATTAGCGTGGCTTATGTCTGAATCAACCTCAGTTGCGGTAGCGGGTACTCATGGAAAGACCACAACAACTGCAATGTTAACTGTTGCTTTGCAATCAGCAGGCCTTGATCCATCTTTTGCTATTGGTGGAACAATAAATACCGCTGGTATAAATGCTCATAGTGGAAGCGGATCTATATTTGTTGCAGAAGCAGATGAGTCAGATGGATCCTTTTTAGCCTATAAGCCAACGGGTGCAATAATCACAAATGTTGAGTTAGATCATGTGGATCACTTTGCAGATGAAGAGGCGGTTTTTGCCGTATTTGAAGATTTTATTTCCTCTATAAAAGATGGTGGTTTTCTAGTGGCTTGTGGTGATGACCCAGGTGTTAAAACATTACTCTCTCGGATAACGCGAAGTGATTTAAAGATTCACCTCTATGGCAAAGGCAGTAGTAATGATTTCCGGATTGATCAAATTAATCTGGCTCCTAACTCATCCCGGGCCATAATTTCTATCACTGGCCGAAAAGTAGGAGAGTTAAACCTGACAGTTGTTGGTGAACACAACTTATTAAATGCTTTAGCTGCTTTTGCCGCAGCAACTGCGATGGGGGGCTCGGAAGAGAAGCTATTAGCCGGCTTAAAGGCCTTTACTGGAACCCGCCGTAGATTTGAGTTGAAGGGTGAAATAAATGGCGTGAAAGTGATTGATGATTACGGGCATCATCCAACTGAAGTAGTAGTTACTCTGAAAGCGGCACGAAATTTAGCCGGAGCAGGGCGCGTAATTGTTATTTTTCAACCCCATAGGTATTCAAGAACTGCAGCCTTTACTAACCAATTTTCAAACTCACTTGCGCTTGCCGATTTTACATATTTACTTGAGGTATATGCCGCAAGTGAAAAGCCAATTCCTGGTGTTTCATCTTTGTTAATCGCACGTGGGATGAAAGCTGAACAAGTTAAATTTGAACCCTCAATGTTGCAGGTGGTATCAGATGTTGTGGATATGGCAAAGAGTGGAGATCTAATCCTTACCTTAGGTGCTGGAGATGTAAGTTCATTGGGAGATCCAATTTTACAAGCCCTAGCAAGTCGCTTTGCTTAGTTATGGGTTTTCGAATTAGTAAGAGAGTTAAACGCTTACTTGTAACTTTTTCCACAATTACACTTGTATCTCTGACTGCATACATACTTGGCTGGTCATCATTTTTAACTGTAAGTGAAGTAAGTATTGAGGGAACTAAATCTACTCAAGTGATTATGAACAAATTAACTGCCAATTCAATTGCGCCGGTAGTAGGTTCAAAACTTGCTAGAGTTGATACCCGGGCAATTAAAAACACAATCTCCCAATTAGATTGGATAAGCCAGGCAGATATCTCTCGGAATTGGGTCAGTAAGAAGATTAGTATTGAGGTTGTTGAGCGAATTGCGGTCGCTAAGGCTATTAATGCTCAGGGATCAGGGATCAACTTTGATAGTACGGGCACGGTTTTTTCGCCAACATCTAGCACTCAACTTGCAATGCAGAGCTCTTTGCCGCAAGTGAGCTTGCAAGGTGGCGATAAGGAAGAGCTTGCATCTGTGGCATTGTTACTCGAGGAGATACCAAATGATCTGAGCTATTTGGTTACCAATCTTGAATCAATTTCAGTGAGCAAATCTGGGTATATTCAAATGAAAACCCGGATAAACAAAACCGCAGTACAGATAAATTGGGGAAGGGCCGAAGAGGTTAAACAAAAGTGCTCAGTTTTGGTAGCGTTATTAGGGCTGCCTGAAAATCAAGGGTTAAAGCAGGTTGATCTATCCCAGCCGAATGCTCCAATAGTCAGTTAATTTCAATATTCAAATCAGCAAATAACGCCATCAAAAAATTGATTTTCAAAGAAAATAACTAAAATATTTACTTCATAAAATATCGTGTCGGTGTTTGATTGAGTTGCTTCTAATGCCTACTTTTACGTAATCGGAAAAGCATAACTTTAACTCTCAACTTGAGATTTAGGGCTAGGGAAGAGGCGCAAAGTGGCAACACCGCAAAATTATTTAGCTGTCATCAAAGTAGTTGGTATTGGTGGTGGCGGAGTAAACGCTGTTAACCGAATGATTGATGTCGGTTTAAAAGGTGTTGAATTTATTGCGATCAATACAGATGCACAAGCTTTATTAATGTCAGATGCAGATGTGAAATTAGATATTGGTAGAAAATTAACTAGAGGATTAGGTGCAGGTGCTGCGCCAGAGATTGGTCGTCAAGCTGCCCTTGATCACATCGATGAGATCGAAGAAGTTTTGCGTGGCGCAGATATGGTCTTTATTACAGCAGGTGAAGGTGGTGGAACTGGAACCGGTGGTGCTCCAATAGTTGCAAAGGTTGCAAAAGATCTTGGCGCATTAACAGTTGGTGTTGTTACTAAACCATTTACATTTGAAGGAAAACGTCGTACTGCACAAGCAGATGAGGGAATTGAAAATTTACGAACTGAAGTTGATACATTAATTGTTATTCCAAATGATCGATTGCTGGCAATCTCTGATCGTTCGATAAGTGCACTTGAAGCATTTAAAACGGCAGATCAGGTTTTACTATCTGGCGTACAAGGTATTACTGACTTAATTACAACTCCTGGTTTGATAAATTTAGATTTTGCTGATGTTAAAAGTGTTATGTCTGGCGCGGGTTCTGCGCTAATGGGAATTGGTTCAGCTCGTGGTGAGGCAAGATCTATTCGCGCAGCAGAGCTTGCAATATCAAGCCCATTGCTTGAGGCATCCATTGATGGCGCACATGGAGTTTTACTTTCAATTGCTGGTGGGTCTGATCTTGGATTGTTTGAGATCTCAGAGGCAGCAGAGTTGGTTGCAAAGTCAGCCCACCCAGATGCAAACATTATTTATGGAACAGTTATTGATGACGCCTTAGGTGATGAGGTCAGAGTTACTGTTATTGCTGCCGGGTTTGATGGAGGACAACCAAAGCGGGTTTTAATGCCAGTAATTAATGCCGCAACAATGAGTGGTGAAGCTGATCCAATTCCTGCTAATGACCCAATTTCAGTTGCATTAGATTTAAATCTCGATACTGCAGAACACCCACGCAAGCGAATTACATTTGAAGAGCTAGTCGCAGAAGATGAGATCGATATACCTGATTTCATGCGGTAGTAGTTACCGTGGCACGGCTACTTTTTACCTCTCGTAATTTCAACTCGCTAGATTCTCCCGTTGAAAATCAAGTTGAGAGTAA
>CANLHE010000007.1 GCA_947490605.1 Actinomycetota bacterium | reverse complement strand
ATGGGTTTAAAAGTAAACCTTAATGAAATAGCGGCAAATATAGAGCTGCCATTGCTTAGAATGATTGACTTAGCTCGTGCGCTATCGCATGACCCAGAACTTCTAATTTTAGATGAAATTACTGCAGCCCTACCAATAGATTTAGCAGAAAAAGTTATTGCTGTTATGAATAACCAAAAAGCAAAAGGTAAGTCAATTATCTTTATTTCTCACCGACTTGCAGAGATTGAAGAGATTTGTGATCGGGCAACGGTATTAAGAGATGGGGTTAATGTTGATACCTTTGAAGCTTCACAGGGAAGTGAAGAGCGGATTGTTCAAGCAATGTTGGGTGATAAAAATAAGGGAAATTCAAATGATTCTCGGTCATCTAAATCAAATATAAGTAATGAGACATTTCTAGAGATTAAGGGGATATCTGGCGGTAAGCATCTAAAGGATTTGAGCTTTACGATTAAGAAAGGCGAAGTACTTGGTGTAGCAGCCCTTGAAGGGCAAGGACAGGATTTATTATTTGAAATATTGGCGGGGGAAAGTAATCCAGAGTCTGGTGACATTTTAATTAATGGTAAAAAAGTTATATTTAGCCATCCAAGTGATGCAATTAAATTAGGTATTTCGTATGTACCGGGAGATCGTAAGTCTGCACTTATGCCGCAACGATCTATTAGAGAAAATTTAGCGTTAACAAGATTTAGAGGAATTTCAAAGTGGGGATTTATCAATTCGAAAGATGAAGAAGTTCGAGTTGATGATGCGGTTTCAAGTCTACAAATTGATACTCGTGCTAAATCTCAAGTGAAGAGATTATCTGGCGGTAATCAACAAAAAGTAACTATTGGACGTTGGGTAACTACTGGTTTTGATCTTCTACTATGTTTTGATCCAACTCGAGGAATTGACGTTGGAACTAAACAACAAATTTACGAATTAGTACGCGAGTTTGCTAATCAAGGAAAATCAGTTTTACTCTTTACATCTGAACTACGTGAAATTCAACTAGCGTGCGACCGTGCAATAGTAATTTATGAAGGCAAAGTTCAAGCAGACTTACCGATTGATAAGTGCGACGAGGAAAACTTGTTAAATGCCGCTCACGGAATTGCGGTAGCCAAGTGAATCTAATTCAGATTAAAAGACAAAGTTGGAATCTGGCAATTATTCTTTTAGCAGTTGTATTGGGCGGTTGGCGTATTAGTCAACTGCCGCAATTTGGTGCATATGAAGCCCGCACATTTGTACTTGGAATTTTACCTATTGCTCTTTTGTCGATGGGGCAGGCATTAATCATCATCGGCGGCGGAATCAATTTAGCAATTGGTGCTGAAGCAGTCTTAATCAACTGTTTGTCTGCTAAATACATGCTTGATACCTCATTCAGCAAATCTCTCATGCTTGCAGTTGTTTTCATCATTGTGGGCGTCCTGATTGGAGCTCTAACTGGTTGGATTATTTCTGTATCTGGAATTGCAGATATTGTCGTAACTCTGGCCACAAGCTTTTTGTTAGTTGGAGTTGCAATGTATGTAATGCCACAGCCAGGTGGTGGAATTAATCAGACTTTAGCTGACTTAATCTCTGGAAAAGTTCCAAACTTTATTCCTCCGCTAATCTGCTTAATACTTCCAATTTTGTTGATTTGGATTCCGTTATACCGAAGCAAACTTGGCATATCTATGTACGCAATAGGGTCCAATAAAGAAGCGGCATTTTTATCTGGAGTAAATGTTAATTTAACAAGAATTAAGCTTTATGCTTTCGGTGGTTTATTCGCCGCTCTATCTGGATTAGCTTTGACTGGTATAACTTTAAGCTCTAGTCCTTTCGCAAATATAAGTAACACAGCAACTTTAAATTCAGTTGCTGGAGCTGTTCTAGGTGGAGTGGCACTCTCCGGTGGAGTCGGTGGATTAGTTGGACCAGCCTTAGCGGCATTAATTCTTTACTTTATACCAACAATTTTACTTGCATTTGGTATCGATCCTGCTTATAGCCAGATCGTAACTGGAGCATTAACGATAGTTGTTGTGTTGCTTGGTGGATTACTTCGCAAACGGACGGCGGGGAAAAAATGATTAAGCTAAAAATGTTTGACGAGTCACGAATTTCTAAATCTATGTTGTCACTTACTGGAATTTTATTTGCCCTTTATATAATTACTGGGCTACTTGATCCTTACAACTTCTCAATCCCTGCTATCGGAAACATATTTTATTTAGGTGCAGCCCTTGGACTTTTGGCAGCCGGTCAAACAATCTGCATGCTTACCGGAGGAATTGATCTATCCCTAGCAATGATCGCTACCGGTGCCGCTTTCATTGTTAGCGTTAAATCTTCCTCAGGATTAGTAGTAGCCCTATCTCTCGCACTTTTGTACTGCATTGTGATTGGCGCAATAAATGGATTAGCAGTTGGCTTATTAGGAATGAATCCACTGATTATGACACTGGGAATGAATGCAGTTCTGATTGGTGTATTTACTGTAGGAGTTACAACTTTCTTGCAGGGAAGTTCAACAGTTCCGGAAGCGCTTGTCACGCTAAGTACTGCATCAATTATTGACACTAGTGGTTGGGTATTTGACTCAGCGACAGCAGATCCAAGATCTTGGCCATTTTTTGCTTCAATCGTTGATACTTTATCTTGGCCATTTTTTATCTGGCTACTTGTAAGTTTAATTGTGCTCTTTATTTTAGCTAGAACCGGTCTAGGTAGGTTGATCTATGCAATTGGCGATAATGCGCAATCTGCAAGGCTTGCTGGTGTAAAAGTTTGGCAAGTTCAAGTTACAACTTACGTTATGTGTGCAATTCTCGGCGGTATCGGTGGAATTATTTTAGGTGGTCAATCAGGTGCGGTTGCACTCAGCTTGGCCAATTCATTCTTACTTCCATCAGTCGCAGCAGTAGTTATTGGTGGCACATCAATTATGGGCGGAATTGGTGGGTATAAGGGAACAATGATGGGAACACTGATCCTTACTTTGCTGTCATCACTGTTAACAACTATTAATTCATCTGAAGCAGTGAAGCAAATGATTTACGGCGCCATAGTTCTTGCTCTTGCTTGGACATACGCAAAAATATCTGAGAACTCATAATTGCATGAAAATTAATTCAGCAGCAGTTATTGGAACTGGCTTTATTGGCACAGTCCATGTTGAGTCAATTCGGAGAACTGGTGTTTTAGTTAAAGGTGTTTTATCTGGTAGTGCTGAAAGTACTAAGCGAGGGGCTGAGAATCTTTCAATCAACACACAATATAAATCGGTGGCTGAGATTGCCGCTGATAAAGATATAACAGTTGTTCATGTAACCTCACCAAACGCACTTCACTACCCACAAGTTAAAGAATTGATGACTGCCGGTAAGCATGTCATTTGTGAAAAGCCGTTAGCACTTTCGGCAAAAGAGGGTATTGAGTTAGTTGAACTTGCACAAAAGACTGGCTTAGTTAATGCCACATGTTTTAACACCCGGTTTTATCCAATGGTTCATGAAGCAAGATCATTAGTTAAATCAGATTTAATTGGTACGCCAAGATATATCAAGGGTCATTACCACCAAGATTGGTTGACACTTGATACAGATTGGAATTGGCGTCTTGAAGCAGAACAAGCAGGTGAATTACGGGCGGTAGCAGATATTGGATCTCATTTAATTGATCAAATTGGTTTTGTTACCGGCTTAGAGATTGTTGAGGTAATGGCTGAGCTTCACACGTTAGTTACAACCAGGCAGAAGCCAACTGGACCAGTACAAACTTTTACGATTGATAACACTTCTAAGCGAGAAACTGTAACTATGTCATCAGATGATGCAGCCGGAGTGTTAATCAGGTTTGCAAATGGCGCTCGGGCAACTATTTCAATCTCACAAATCTCATCCGGTCGTAAGAACTCTATTAATTGGGAAATTTCAGGGCCTAAAGGATCATTAGCGTTTGATGCAGAAAACCCAGAGCAACTTTGGATTGGTCATCGCGGCCAAGCAAATGAAGTACTGCATAAAGATCCCAGCATGCTTTCACCGGAGGCTGCAAAGATTTCATTTTATCCAGGCGGTCATGTTGAGGGATTTTCTGAAACCTTCCGTGGTCTTTTTGAAAGAGTTTATTCAGATATTGAAACCGGTAGCAGCTCTGGTGCCTACCCAACATTTGCAGATGGGGTTCGTAGCTTGAAAATTACCGATGCAATCGCAGAAAGTTCTAAAAAATCCTCTTGGATTAAGGTAAGCAAATAGGTAATCTAGGCAATCAAAGGAGAAGCAAATGAAACTCGGACTACTAACCGCGCCACTACCAGATGTCCCATTGCTTGAAATTGCAGAGTGGGCAGCTGCAGAAAAATTTGAGATGTTAGAGGTTTGTTGTTGGCCAAAAAGTTCTGGTGCTAATCGCAGATATGCCGGCATCACTCATATCGAGGTTGAAGATCTAAGTAAAGATCGTGGCCAAGAGATTGTTGGTCAATTGAAGGAACGCAAAATTGAAATGTCAGCACTTGGTTACTATCCAAATAATTTACACCCAGATCCTGAGCAACGAAAACTAGTTAACGAGCACACCAAGAAAGTTATTAGAGCAGCTGGTGTAATGGGTGTTCCTGTGGTTAGCACTTTTATTGGAGCTGATGCATCTAAATCTCAAGATGAAAATTGGGCTGAGGCACAGAAAGTTTGGCCAGATATTGTTAAAGTTGCAACCGATAGCAATGTAAAGATTGCTATTGAAAATTGTCCAATGATTTTTAGTAAAGATGAATGGCCAAGTGGACACAATGTTGCCTACTCGCCAAGGATTTGGCGAGAGATGTTTGATAAATTTGGTCCAACCGTTGGATTAAATCTTGATCCATCACATTTACTATGGCAGATGATTGATATTGAACGAGTAATTAGAGAGTTTGGTTCTCGTATTTATCACACACATGTTAAAGACATGGAGATTGATCGCGAAGGTCTATATAACAACGGAATTATGTCTGGCGGAATTGGCTGGCAACGACCAAGACTTCCAGGTTATGGTGAGATCAATTGGGCAAACTTCATAGCTACTTTGTCACAAGTTGGCTATGAGGGAGTGCTTTGTATTGAACATGAGGATCGTAGATTTGAAGGCACAAATGAAAAGGTTAAGCAGGGCTTTTTGATTGCACGCAATCAGATTGCTGCCCTGCTGCCAATGAGCTTGTAGTTGCTTTAAGCGTTTACCGTTGCAACTACTCGATCACTAAATTCATTTGTCTTTGGATCCTTTAGGATCAATTTAACGCGGCCATCTGGCAAAGTCTCCTGCTTAATGATTACTTGACCTTCGTACATTGATGGCTTGTTTTGAATTCGTGGAGTTTTACCACCACGCCAATCAAGCTCAACTGGTGCCCAGCCATGCGTTTCAGCAGATTTAAAGCAAGCATCCATGATTGCATTTACAACATAGCCATCATAGAAAGTCTCCATTGGATCCTTCTTGCTTTCCATTGAGTTAAACATATCTGTGAACATGTCTACGTAACCAAGCTCTGCTACCTCATCGCCAACTGGGAATAGCCATCCGGTTGAAGTCTCTGATTTTTCTGCAATATATGAATTACCTTCTGCGGCGGTAAACATTTCAAATCCAGTTCGCAAGAAGTGGTTCATCCAGATTGTGCCGTGAGTACCGGCAACTTCATCACGTAGATCCATACCACCGCGGAAGGTCCATGAAACTTCAAATTGACCAATCGCACCAGATTCAAATTTGATTAATGCAACTGCATTATCTTCAGCGTTAATTGGATGGACCAAAGTATCTTTCCAGCAAAGTACTTCAACTGGGCGATTACCTTTTCCAACAAAGTTTCTAATAATTTCAATGCAGTGACAACCAAGGTCGACTATGCAGCCACCACCTGCTTGTTTGTCATCCCAGAACCAAGCACTGTGTGGTCCAGGGTGAGTTTCACGAGAGCGAACCCACAGCACATCACCAACAGCGCCACTTTGCACAGACTTAACTGCCTTGAGAGTTTTTGGTGTGTAGCAAAGATCCTCTAAGTAACCAGCGAATACGCCAGCTTTTTCAACTGTATCTAAAATTCTTTTTGCTTCTGCTGCATTTCTAGCAAGCGGTTTAGTACAAAGGATTGCTTTACCAGCCTTTGCAGCAAGTGTGATTGCCTCTTCATGCATGTGGTTTGGTAGTGCAACAATAATTACATCTGTATCTGGATGATTAATCGCTTCTTCAATACTTGTTGTATAGGTTGGAATATTCCATCGCTTAGCGAAGGCATCACCACGCTCCTCAGAGCGAGAGTAAACAACGGCAACTGAATCTCGATTTCGCTGACCATGTAATGTCATTGTGTAGAAGTCAGCAATTAGGCCAGTACCTAACATTGTTATGCGATGTGATTTCACAGATCCTCCAAAGCGTAGAAATAGTTTAAAGTAGTATAGACATTTGGACTATGCTCTGAAAAGGGGGTAGCAATGCCAAATAGATCACTAGGCCACTTTGACCTGATCGTGATGGGTGCTGGTTCTGCTGGCGCCTCTGCCGCAATTGCAGCGGCAAGATCTGGCAGCAAAGTACTTGTAATTGATCGCCTGCCATTCATTGGCGGAACAAGTACCGCCGTTTTAGATACCTTTTATGGCTTCTACACACCAGGAGAGCAAGCAAAGAAAATCGTTGGCGGAATACCTGATGATGTTATTGATGGATTAAAAAGCTTTGGTTCAATGGTTGAGCGGCCAAATACATATGGCGCTGGAACTGGTGTTACTTATAACCCAGAGCATTTAAAAGTTGTATGGGAATCATTACTAGTTAAATCTGGTGCAAAAATATTATTACATGCACTTTTGCAACAAGTAAGTGTTAAAGATGGCCGAGTTAAAGAGTTAACTCTTGCAACCCGGGCTGGCCTTTGTTCAGTAACTGGAGATTTCTTTATTGATGCCACCGGGGACGCAGATTTATCAAATTTTGCTGGCTTTGGATATGAAAAAGCTGGCGAAATATCACCTGCTCAAACACTAACAACCACTTTTAAAATGGTGAATGTTGATTTAGTAGAGCGAAAGAAAATTAAGAAAGAGCAACTTCATGAATTAATGCAAGATGCAGCCGATAACGGATATGAGCTGCCACGCAGAGAGGGATCAGATCACATCACACCAGTGGCAAACACCACAGCCACGGTAATGACCAGACTCGATTCAGTTCGTAAAAATAGTAAAGGTGAAATTGAGTCTGTCTTAGATGATCCATTCTTTTTAACTGAATCAGAAATTGCTGGTAGAAGACAAGCTTCCGAGTATGCAAGATTTTTGGTAGATAAAGTGCCTGGGTATAAAGACTCTTCTTTATATGGCTTTTCAACCTTAATTGGCGTGAGAGAAACAAGAAGAGTTTATGGCGATTATCGTGTAACTAAATCAGATGTATTAGAAGCAAAACAATTTGATGATCAGGTCGCATTATGTGGCGCACCTATTGAAGATCACCATAGTGGTGATGGCACAAACTGGATTTACTTGCCAGATGGTTCTGCAGTTGGAATCCCACTGCGATCATTAATCGTTAAAGACAGCATAAATACAATGGTTATTGGTAGATGTTTTTCTGCTTCACATGATGCTCACGCTTCAATTCGTTCGATGGCGCAATGCATGGCTATGGGAGTTGCAGCAGGTGTTGCAGGCTCAATTGCATTAGCAAATAGAAAGGAAATAAGAGAGGTCACATTCTCAGATATACGCACGAAAATTATCGAAACCGGCGCAATTTTAGAAGTTCCTAGTAAATGAGTAGCAAGGTAAGAACCGTACGGGGGGATATCTCAGCAGAAAGCCTTGGCGTTACTTATATGCATGAGCACTTAATAATTGAATCAGAGATTGTAAAAAAAGATTATGAGCACATTTATCTACCAAGCACTGAAGATGCAGTTGCTGAGGTTATGTTATGTAAAAAAGCTGGAGTTCAAAGCATGGTCGATTGCATGCCAACTGGCTCTGGCCGCAATCCACAGAAGCTTAGAAAAATTTCGGAATTAACTGGCATAAACATTATTGCAACCACCGGATTACACCATGATCGTTACTATAAAAATGATGATGAGATTGAAAAATTAAGCTCATCTCAACTTGGGCAGCTATTTATAAATGAAATTGAAAATGGGATGGATGATACTGAGATTAAAGCCGGAATAATTAAAGTTGTTACTTCTGGTTCAGAGATTAAAGATCGAGAGATAAAACTTTTTGAAGCAGCTGCAATTGCACACAATAAAACTGGTATGCCGATGATTTCTCATTGTGAGCATGGAAAAGGTGCATTAGAACAAATAAAGCTTTTTACAAAATTGGGTGTCAATTTAAAGAGAGTGACACTTTCGCACACTGATAAAGAAAATGATCATGGATATCACCGTGAACTCTTAAGCTCTGGTATCAACGTTGAGTACGATCAATCATTAAGACAATTCAGTGAAGAAAAACCAGAGAGTGCCTTGCTAACTATCGCGATGATTGAAGCGGGCTACCTAAACCAAATTATGCTTGGAACTGATGGAGCTAGAAGATCACTATGGAGTGTATTAGGCGGAGAACCTGGCTTGAGTTGGCTTTACTCTGGTTGGGGTAAGAAACTTAAAGAGATGGGTGCTACTGAAGAACAAGTTGAGAGGTTATTTATATCAAACCCTGCTGAAGTATTATCTTTTAGCAGTTAGTCATATCCACCAGTAAGGTTATTTGGTACCTTTCACTTATGGAGCAAAATTTCAAAAAGCAAACAATTGAAATCTCCAACAAAGGTTTTCCGCTAAATTCATACGGTAAAACTCTAGATCAGTTTATTTCTACAAAACCAAATATCTTTACTTCTGGATTTCAATTTCCGATTATGGTTCTTAAAGATAAAGCGCTAAAACATAATATTGATCGAATGGCTCGATTTTGTAAATCAGTTGGAGCTGAATTAGCTCCTCATGTTAAAACCACAATGTCACCTCAAATTGCTCAAATGCAAGTAGATGCTGGCGCATTTGCCTTAACAATTGCTAACTTCTGGCAGGCTGAGATCTTTAGAAGTTTTGGATTTAAAAAACTAATAATTGCAAACGAAGTATTAGATCCATCAGCAATAGCCGCGATCTCTGAATTAAATGGCAAGCAAGCAGCTGAAATAATCTTTTATGTTGACTCTCTTGCTGGGTTAGAAATAGTCAAAAAACATACCTCAAAAGATGGAATTCAAAATCTATTTATTGAGATTGGTACCGATAATGGTCGAGGTGGAGTTAGAGATTTAGATTTAGTTACCACAATTGCTAAAAATATTTCGGAAGATCCTCGACTTAAGTTACGAGGAGTAACTGGCTTTGAGGGTGCGGTACCAAATGCGGCTCGTACTAGCGCAGGTGAGGATTCTGTAACTAAGTTTTGCCAGAAAATTGTTGTGGCAGCAAATAATGCATTCCCGTACAAATCTGAGCATGAATTTATAATTAGTGCAGGTGGAAGTGCTTACTTTGAAATTGTTGCAAGTGAGTTTAATAAGTTTGATAAGCCAAAAATTCTTCTGTTAAGAAGTGGTGGTTATGTAACCCATGACAGTAGATATTATGATGAGATATATCCATTTCGAGATTCAAAAGATCTCTTGCTGCCTGCTATTGAAATTTGGTCACAAGTTATAAGTTCACCAGAAAAAGATTTTGGTGTATTAAACCTAGGTAAAAGAGATATTGGATGCGATCTTCATAACCCAATTCCAGTTGCTAGGTATAGCGATAAATTATCTAAATTTTCCGGTGAGATTGAAAAACTTAACGATCAGCATGGATTTATGCGAAGCAAGGAAGAATTTGCAGTTTCGGAGTTAATTGGGTTGGGAATATCACATCCATGTACTACTTTTGATAAATGGCGACTCATTCCGCTAGTCAATGACAACTATGATGTTGTAGATTGCATTCATACATTTTTCTAGTTCACTACTAAAGGAGACCCAATGACCGTAGAACACATTCAAGCTAAAGATGCACCAGCACCAGGCGGGTCATATTCTCATGGTGTAGTTGCAAATAATTTCCTTTACACCTGTGGAATGGGTCCAGTTGATCCAGCTACTGGAAAAATTGTTGAAGGTGGCGTTGCTGAACAAACCAGACAAACCTTGATCAACCTACAGAAAATTCTTGATGTAAAAGGTGCAAAATTTGCTGATGTAGTAAAAGTTACCGCACACCTTCAAGATGTGAATAGAGATTTTGCTGCTTATGATGCGGTTTACCGGGAATTCTTCTCCGCGCCATTTCCAGTACGAACCACAGTTGGTTCTGACTTAATTAAAATTTTAGTCGAGATTGATTTTGTAGTAGCCCTCTAAGGCTGATTATTATGGAATCAAACCAAGATTTAGCCGGCAAAGTAGTTGTCGTAACTGGTGCCGGTAGAGGAATAGGTAAGCAAATTGCAATTGGTGCAGGCCAGCGTGGTGCAAGCGTTGCACTAGTTGAAGTAATCCCTGAAAATCTTGAAGCTGCAACAAAAGAAATCGCAGCAATGGGAATTAAAGTTAAAGGTTATTTAACAGATCTTTCCATAGAGTCTGATGTTGTAGATAACTTTAAACAAATTGAAAAGGATTTTGGCCAGATTGACTGCCTTGTAAATAACGCAATGATTCATAACTCTGAAGATCTACTGGCAACAACATTAGATATTTGGAACAAGTCTTTGGCTGTGACTTTAACTGGCAGTTTTTTAACAATCCGTGCATCCCTGCCTGGAATGATTAAGCGTAAAAAAGGCTGCATCGTAAATATTGGAACTGTAAATGCAAAAACAATGATTGGCAGTGATGCTTACAGTGTTGCTAAGGGAGGTATTCATGCCCTTACTAGAACTGTTGCGGTGCGATATGGCCCAGATGGCATTCGCTGCACAACAGTAGTTCCAGGAACTATTGCAACTGATGCCTGGCAAGAACGGGTTGATCGTAATCCGCAAATTTTTGACAAACTTAAACCTTGGTATCCGTTAGGTCGAGTCGGAACACCAGCTGATGTAACTGAAGCAGTTCTGTTTATCCTTTCAGATAAAGCCCAATGGATTAGCGGCAGTGAGTTTGTTGTAGATGGTGGGCTGCTTGCAGGTCTTGCTCCTATGTACAAAATGGTTGAAGGCTCAGATTAAATTTAATGGCTGAAAACACATTTACTATCCGCGGTGCTGATGTAATTGATGGCAATGATTCACCAGCTAAGCGCCAAGATTTACTTGTTACTAATGGCGTAATTAGCCAGGTTGGTTCAATTTTAAAAGGCGCTGAAGAGGGCAAAGTAATTGATGGCTCTGGATTAACTGTTGCACCCGGCTTTATTGATATGCATGCTCACTCAGATCTTGCTGTGTTAACTGACAAACAACATTTAGCAAAAGTAACTCAGGGTGTAACTATGGAGGTAGTTGGTCAGGATGGATTGAGTTATGTGCCAAGTAATCCAGAGACCTTGCTTGAATTAAGAGAGCAATTATTTGGCTGGAATGCTGATCCATCAAATTTAAAATGGGACTTTCATTCAGTTTCAGAGTACTTAAGCAGAGTCGATAAAGGATCTGCAGTAAATATTGCATATCTAATCCCACATGGCAGCGTGCGGATGCTAGTTCGAGGTAATGAACCTGGAGTAGCTAATGAAAATGAGTTAAAGCAAATGATCAATCTTGTTGAAACTGGCATGAAAGAGGGGGCCTTTGGCTTATCGGCCGGCCTTACCTACACCCCAGCTATGTATGCAGATGATCAAGAGATAATTGAACTTTGTAAGGTGGTTGCTAAGTATGGTGGTTACTACGCACCCCATCATCGAAATTATGGAGCTAAGTTTTTAGATGCAGTATCTGATTGCTTAGATATTGCTCGTCACTCTAAATCAGCACTTCACTTAACGCACTGCCATATGAGCCACCCAGATAATCATGGCAAGACTGAATTATTATTTGATCAATTAGATCGGGCAGAAAAAGATGGGGTTGATGTAACTCTAGATACTTATCCTTACCTGGCCGGCTCTACCTACCTCCACGCTCTGCTGCCATCATGGGTTCAAGCAGGTGGCAAGAGTGAAACTATTAAACGGTTAAAAGTATTAGAGAATAGAAAAAGAGTAATTCATGAATTAACTGTCACTGGTAGTGATGGAAACCAGGGCGGGGTAGTTAACTGGCCAATCATCACAATCGCTGGCGTTGAAAAACCAGAGAATCTTAGATTTATTGGTGTGGACCTAGTCTCAGCTGCTGCGATGGTAAATAAAAAAGTTGAAGATTTTTATATGGATTTCATTTTAGAAGAGGATTTAAAAGCTTCTTGTGTAATTTTTTCAGGCCATGAACCAAATGTTAGAGCGATTATGAAAGATCGCCGTCACATGATTGGTAGTGATGGCATTTTGACTGGTAACCGGCCACACCCAAGAGGTTATGGAACCTTTGCACGATACCTTGGAGTTTATGCACGGGAAGAAAAAGTTTTAACTATGGAGGGTGCAATTGCGCGAATGACGGGCAGATCTGCAAAGCGATTGGGATTAAAGGATCGTGGATTAATTAAAGTTGGCATGAAAGCAGATATGGTTTTATTTGATGCTGTAAATGTGATTGATTCTTCAACTTATGAAACTCCAAGAGTTGCAGCAAAGGGTTTTGAAATGGTTTGGATCTCAGGAATTGCTACTTTAAAAGCTGGTAAGAGGACAGAGGCCGTTCCTGGGGTAGGGGTGAGGGCCCGCTAGGAATCAGTGGAGAACCACCCTGCTGATATCTAAAAGTTATATATCCCCGCAAGAATCCACCTTGCGATTAAGCACAATAAGTGGTGAGGTTATCTCTCCCCGTCGTCAGATGGGATCCTAGGAGGAGAAATCTAGATGAATAAATTAACAAAGCGCAGTCTTGCTGCGTTTGCATCACTTGGATTGGTTGCAACCACACTTGTTATTGCTGCACCAGCACAAGCTGCTGATGTAACAATCAAAGTTCTAACACCTAACTACACAGACAACATGGCTGCGTATTACAAGGATCTTGAGACACGTTTCATGGCCGCTAACCCAACAATCAAGGTTGAGCACGAGAACGTTTCTTGGGATGACATCTTGGTAAAGGGACGTACATTAATCTCAACCAAGTCATATCCAGATGTTCTTAACTTGAACACCTTCTCAGAGTTCGCAGCTGAAGATCTTCTATATAAGGCAAGTGATTTATTCACTGCTGAGAAGCTTGCAGATTTCGTTCCTGCATTCCGCGATAACTCAAAGTACAAGGGTGTTGAGTATGCTGTTCCAGATTTAGCATCAGCACGTATGTTCTTTATTAACAAGGCTCTTTTCTACGGCGCTGGCAATACCAAGATCCCAACAACATGGGCTGAGGTAACTGCTGCTTCAAAGAAGATCAAAGCTAAGTACGGCTCAAAGGTTTATCCATTAGCAATTCCACTTGGTTCAGAGGAAGCTCAAGCTGAGTTCCAAATCTGGGCAGGCGGAAACGGTGGACGTTACTTTAATGAGACAACTGAGAAGTGGGTTATCAACTCTGCTGAAAACCTTGCAACTCTTAACC
>CANLHE010000006.1 GCA_947490605.1 Actinomycetota bacterium | reverse complement strand
CACCTATAAAGCATGTCCATGCCATAACTGGAGTCACTCTTTGTAATCCACCAAAATCAGAAATGATTGATGAGCCTCTGCGCATCATCATCCAGCCAGCAACTAAAAATAGTGCTGTGGTAGAAAACCCATGGTTAACCATGTATAAATTAGCACCAGACATACCCTGTGTTGTCATAGCAAAAATTCCCATTGTGATAAATCCAAAGTGAGAAATAGATGTGAAAGCAATCAAGCCTTTAATATCTTTCTGACCAATTGCCATAAATGCGCCATAAATTATTGATACCACTGCGAGCGTAATAATTAGTGGTGTAAAGGTTTTACTGGCATCTGGAAACAATGCAATACAAAACCGGATCATTCCGTATGTTCCAACTTTGTCTAAAACTCCAAGAAGTAAAACTGATGTTCCAGGTGTGGCAGCCTTTGCTGCATCTGGCAGCCAGGTGTGAAACGGCCAAAGCGGTGCCTTAATTGCAAAAGCAATAAAAAAGCCCAGGAACAATAGATTTTGAGTATTACTATCAATTTCAAGTGTTGCAAGTTGTGTTAAATCAAAAGTAGCACCAATCTGATTACCAGCGATTACATAAAGCCCAATAACTGAGGCGAGCATTAATAAGCCACCAAATAAGCTATACAAAAGGAACTTAACTGCTGCTGCAGATTTATTACCAGTTCCATAACCACCGATTAGGAAGTAAATCGGGATCAGCATTGCTTCGAAGAAAACATAGAATAGAAACAAATCAGTCGCAGCAAATACACCAATCATTAAAGTTTCTAAAACTAAGATCAGAAGATAAAAGCTCTTTGAGCTCCATCTGCCAAGATCTGACTCATGCCAGGTTGCTAAAATTACTATTGGTACCAAGATTGTAGATAACAAAATAAGCACCAATGAAATTCCATCAATACCTACTGCAAAATTGATATTGAAAGCCTCTATCCATGTGTTGCTTTGAACATATTGCATTCCAGTAACACTCTTATCAAATCCGGTTGCTAAAAATATAGAGGTTATTGCTACTAATAATGTGGCAGTAAATGCCGCCCGCTTAATTAACTCTGCGTTCTTACTTGGAATAAACGCAATTAGTGCCGCACTTAAAAGTGGGAGTACGCCAACTATTGTTAACAGGTTCATGCGGTCACCACCCAGATTGCAGCAATTAGTGCCAGGGCGCCAATAATCATGAGTAGCGCGTAACTTCTGACATAGCCATTTTGGAGTGACCTTAGCCAACTTCCAGCGGTTAGAGAAACACTACCGACTGCTCGAACCATGCCATCTATTACTAAATAATCAATGTTTAAAATGTTTCGGACAAGTGATTGGCCCGGGCGCATGAATATTGACTCATTTAAATCATCTTGAAATAAATCACGTCTAGCAGCTTTAGTAAGTACAGAAACTTTTTCTGGTGCTTGCGCTAATTGATCACCACGGTATTTAGATACAGCTATTAATATTCCTATCGCTACAACTGTTAAAGTCATTATTGATACAACTATTGGTGGTAATAATTCTTCGTGATGCTCTTTAAGTGGATTAACAACTGGTTCTAACCAATGAACTAAACTCTCGCCCCTAGATAAAATAAATCCAGATGCAATAGATCCAATTGAGAGTAAACCGATTGGAATCAGCATTAGTGCTGGACTCTCATGTGGCTCATCTTTATGACCCCATCTTTCGTTTCCGAAGAAGGTCAAAATCACAACTCTGGTCATGTAGAAAGCAGTGATCATTGCACCAAGTAGTGTTGCAATACCAAGTGCTAAACCTTTTATACCGCCTTCATTAAATGCCGTTTCAATTATTTTATCCTTTGAATAAAAACCAGCAAATGGTGGGACTCCAATAATTGCTAAATAACCTAAACCAAATGTCAGCGCAGTAATCGGCATAAACTTTCCAATGCCACCATACTTTCTCATATTCACTTCATCGTTCATGCCATGCATTACAGAACCTGCACCAAGGAACATGCTTGCCTTAAAGAAACCATGAGTAAGTAAATGCATAATTGCAAATGCATAACCGATTGGACCTAATCCAGTTGCCAAAATCATGTAACCAATTTGTGACATCGTAGAAGCGGCAAGAGCCTTTTTAATATCATCTTTGGCTGTGCCAATTATTGCGCCAAACAATAAGGTAACTCCACCAACAATAAGAACCATTAATTGTGCAATTGGTGCTTCATCAAAAATAAAGTTTGACCTTGTAATCAAATAGACTCCAGCAGTAACCATTGTTGCGGCATGGATAAGAGCAGAGACAGGAGTTGGGCCCGCCATTGCATCTCCGAGCCATGATTGCAGTGGGAATTGTGCAGACTTACCACAAGCAGCTAGTAGCAACATCAAGCCAATTGCAGTTAACTGTGTTGAAGATGCATGCTCTGCATGTTCTTTAATTCCAGCAAATGAAACATCGCCAAAGGTTGCAAACGCAATCATTATTGCTAGTGATAAACCAACATCACCAACTCGGTTTGCCACAAATGCTTTTTTTGCGGCTGTTGCATATGCAGGTTTTTGGTTCCAAAAACCAATAAGTAAATAGGAAGCAAGGCCAACACCTTCCCAGCCAACGTAAAGATTTAAATATGAGTCACCTAGAACTAACAGAAGCATTGCGGCTATAAACAGGTTTAGGTAAGCAAAAAATCTGCGGCGATCTAGATCGTGTGACATATAAGCAATGGAGTAAATATGGATTAATGTGCCAACTCCAGTAATTAACAGTACGAAGCAGATAGATAGCTGGTCCAGTAATAGTGACGCATTAACGTTAAGGGATCCAACAGAAATCCATGTAAATAGGTTTTGTGTTACTGCTCGATTTTCATCAGACCTTGACTGCATTGCAATGAACTCAACAACCCCAATAGTGAAAACAGATGCTGAAACAATGGTTGCCATTACATGGCCCCAAGAATTAGCACGCTTGCCAGCTAGTAAAAGAATTGCTGAGCTAAATAATGGGAGCGCTATTAACCAAGCCAAGTTTGCTGAAGTCTGCATGTTTATCTTTTCAACAAACTTGCATCATCAACTGATGTTGAGCGGCGAGAACGATAAATTGTCACAATAATTGCAAGACCGACAACCACTTCACATGCGGCAACAACCATTGTAAAGAAGGCAACTACTTGCCCTTGAAGATTTCCATTTATGCGTGCAAAGGTTACAAATGCAAGATTTGCTGCGTTTAGCATTAATTCAATACACATAAAAACAACAATTGCATTACGGCGTATTACAACTCCGACTGCACCAATCGTAAATAGGATTGCAGAAAGATAAAGATAATTAGCGATTGCCATTACTTCTCCTCCTCTTCCTGCTGAAGTTGGAACTTAGAACTTTCAATCATGTCACCGCGTGCCTCAAGGACAGCTGAAATTGATGTCGGAGCTGCTTTGCCAGTTGGTAAAAGTGCCGGCACATCAACTGCGTTATGAAGTGCATAAACGCCAGAACTTGGCAGGCCGGCAGCATCTTTTAAATTATCTTTTCTGAATCGAGCAATTGATAGGTCTCGTTGTGCGAATGGAGATCTTGTTTTTTGACTATGGGCTAAAACCATTGCCCCAAGGGCTGCAGTTATCAATAGAGCAGAAACAACCTCAAATGCAAATACATATTGAGTAAATAGTTCTTTTGCTAAACCATTTGCATTTCCATCGGAGTTGGCAGAAGCCAGGCCAGTAATTGGTCGATTAAATGTTGCCCGGCCAATTAAAGTTGTTAATAAGCCACCGAACCCAATAGCTGCGGTGATAGCAATTGCTCGAAGTCCTCGGATAGTTTCAGTAAAAGAATCAGAGGTATCTACTCCAACTAGCATTAAAATAAATAGGAATAGCATCATTACTGCACCGGTATAAACAACAATCTGCACAATTCCTAAGAAAAGTGCATCTTGAGCAATATAAAAAATTGCTAGTGAAACCATTATCCAAGCAAGCAATAAAGCAGAGTGAACAGCTTTTTTTACAATTAACATCCCAAGGCCAGCAAATACTGAAAGTGGTGCAAGGAAATAAAACAAAACTGCTTCTGGTCCGGCAGTTTTTCCGATATCTAATGCAAAGTTAATCATTTTTAGGAACACCTTGAGATGGGTGGGATTCAGTTACTTCACCGCGGTAGTAATTTCCATCATCAGTATTTGGGTACATTGGATGTGGCGGTGGCACCATGCCGGCACGAAGTGGGCCAAGCAGATCATCCTTTTCAAAGATAAGTTTTCCGCGGGTATTATCTGCAAGTTCATACTCATTGGTCATAGTTAGTGCACGAGTTGGGCAAGCCTCAATACAAAGGCCACAGAAAATACAGCGAAGGTAATTAATTTGATAAACCTTGCCATATCGCTCACCAGGTGAAAATTGTGCACCTTCTTTATTATCAGCACCCTCAACATAAATTGCATCTGCTGGACATGCCCAAGCACATAATTCGCAACCAATACATTTCTCAAGACCATCTGGGTGGCGATTTAATTGATGGCGCCCGTGAAATCTTTCCGCTGTTGGTTCTTTAACCTCTGGGTACTGGACTGTATTAACTTTTTTAAACATAGTTTTAAAAGTTACCCAAAAACCAAGTAGTTGCTTACTAAAGCTTGCACTCTCATGGTTTGTGATTGGAGTTTTTGATTGATCTGCTTTGGCTAACCCAAAATCATCAGACCGCGGCGTTAATTCATCAGCCATTTAATTGCTCCGATCTAGAGTTTGGAATTGCCGGTACTGGAAAGTTAGGTTCATCTGAGTTTGTAACCTTAGCGGCTTTAGCAAGATTAACTTTCTTACGATCAATTAAGGATGTAATTGCAATATAAATCAACGCTATTGAAAATATAAAGGCAATAATTATTACTCTAGGTGCTTGTTGTTGGGACATTACGCGAAGTGTTGAAACCACCAAAATCCAAGCGAGTGAGAATGGAATTAAAACTTTCCAACCAAACTTCATAAATTGGTCATAACGCAGACGAGGTAATGTGCCACGCAACCAAACAAAGACAAAGAAGAATCCTAAAACCTTTACAAAGAACCAAGCCAATGTGAACCAACCACCTAACCATTGTTCAGTAAAGCCCAAACCAGGAAGAGCGTGATACCCACCAAGGAATAAGGTTGTCGCAAGCGCTGAAACCGCAATTATGTTTACATACTCAGATAAGAAAAATAGTGCGAACTTAAGTGATGAATACTCGGTATGGAATCCACCAACTAATTCACCTTCAGCTTCAGCTAAATCAAATGGTGCTCGATTAGTTTCACCAACCATAGATATTGTATAAATAATAAATGAAGGGAAAAGAATTACTGCATACCACCACTTATCTTGAGCAGCGACAATCTCAGATGTAGACATCGAGCCGGCGTAGATAAATACTGCAACTAGAGATAAACCCATTGCAACTTCATATGAAATTACTTGAGCAGAAGAACGAAGGCCGCCTAGTAATGGATAGGTCGATCCAGAAGACCAGCCAGCTAACACAATTCCATAAACACCAACAGAAGCAATAGCTAATACATAAAGCACACCGACTGAAATATCTGTTAATTGCATAACTGTTTGATGACCAAAGAAATTAACTTCACCAGTAAGTGGAATAACTGCAAATGCCATAAAGCATGCGGTGGTACTTATAATTGGAGCAAGCACAAAAACAATTCGATCAGCTGCTTTTGGAATCAAATCTTCTTTTAGCGCCAACTTCACACCATCAACTAATGCTTGTAATAAGCCAAACTTTCCGACTCGGTTTGGTCCACTTCGTTGTTGCATCCTGGCAACTATGCGTCGTTCTGCCCAAACTGACATGATGGTAAGAAATACACATGCAGCGAAAATAAATAAACCTTTTAACGCAATTACCCAACCTGGATCTTGACCAATTAACTCTGCATTACTCATGCCTTGGCCACCTTCACAATCGAATTACTCACTGTTCCTAAGTTTCTAATTAGTTGGCTGCTTTGTGAGTTACGTGGCAGCCAAACAGATGAATCCTCAATATCATTGATTGAACAAGGCAAAGTAATAGCACCATATTCATTTGAAACTCTTACTAAATCATTTTCGCTCACGCCAAGGGTTTTTGCTCGTGCTGAGCTAATTACAACAATAGATTTGCGGGCAGTTCCGGCAAGATTATCTTCACCATCTTGCATTGAACCCTTGTCCAACAAATTTCGCCAAGAGTTTAAAACTGCTTCATCACCACTTGCGTTTATTACGGAGGCAGCTGCAACTGGCTTCATCGAGTTTTTTGATCCATCCCAATTTCCGATTGACTCAAATTCATTTCTAGCACTCATTACAGTTGCTAAATTAATTGGCTTACCAATCTCATCTGCCAGCATTGAAAGAATTCGAACATCACTTCGGTTTAATGACTGTTCAACTGCAGCCTCAAAATTACGGGAACTACCTTGCCAATCCATGAATGATCCACTTTTCTCAACTACCGCTGCGACTGGCAATACAACTGAAGCGATATCAGTGATATCGCTTTGTCTAATTTCAAGGGATACAACAAACTTCTTTGCAAGTTTTATCTTCGCATCTGCTGAGATATCCATTGGATCTACTCCACCAATTAAAACTGCTTGTAAATCAGAGTTAATGATTTCAGTAGAGCTCATACCGACTTCACTTGGCAGTGAATCAATATTCCAAGCCGTTGCAATATCTACTCTGGCTGATGCGTCAGTTATTGGGCGACTGCCAGGAAGTAAGTTTGGAAGCGCTCCTGCTGCGATTGCACCTTTCTCGCCGGCTCTGCGTGGAATCCAACCTAATTTTGCGCCACTGTCATTTACTAATTTAATTACTGCAGATAAAGCACCAGTTGTTTCAGCTGCTCGCTCGCCAACTAAAACCACTGATTTAGCAGTCAATCCACTTAATGCAGAGATTGCTGCTACTTCATTACCAGTTGCAGTCTTAATTAATTTTGCGTTTAGCTTTTGAGTCCCACGGCTTGCAAATGGCGCGATACTTGTAACTTTGATTGCTCGCTTATGAGTCTGCTTATAAATTCTCAAGAAAACGATTGGTGATTCATCCTCTGGTTCAAAACTAATTAGTACTACCTGATCTGCTTTATCAATATCTTTATATGTTGCATTAAGTGGTGCTGACGCTAAGAAATCTAACTCTTCATTGCTGTGGCTGCGAGCGCGGAAGTCAATATTATTTGTATTAAGAGTCACGCGAGCGAATTTGCTATAACCGTAAGCATCTTCAATAGTTGCACGTCCACCAACTAGTACTCCAGCTCTAGCATTTTTTAATCCAGATGCAGCAGCTGCTAACGCCTCAGGCCAAGATGCTTCTTGTAATTGTCCACTTGCATCTCTAATCATTGGCACAGTAATTCGATTTTTTGCTACCTCGTACTTAAATGCCCATCTGCCCTTATCGCAATTCCACTCTTCATTTACATCAGCATCTTCACCAGCAAGTCTGCGTAGAGTTTTACCTCTGCGAACATCGGTACGCATTGAGCAGCCAGATGCACAATGCTCACAAGCAGAGTTGGTTGAAACTAAATCAAATGGTCGAGCCCGGAAACGGTATGAGGTTCCAGTTAAAGCACCAACTGGGCAAATTTGAACAGTGTTACCAGAGTAATAAGAATCAAATGGTTCATCTTCATAAATGCCAACCTGCTGCAGTGCACCACGCTCATTTAAAGTTATAAATGGGTCTCCAGCAATTTGTTCTGAGAATCTTGTGCAGCGAGCGCAAAGTACGCATCGCTCTCGATCTAATAAAACCTGAGATGAAATTGCAACTGGTTTTTCAAATGTTCGCTTAACTCCTTCAAATCTACTTTCACTTCTGCCAGATGACATTGCCTGGTTTTGTAATGGGCACTCACCACCCTTGTCGCAAACTGGGCAATCAAGTGGGTGGTTAATTAACAACAACTCCATAACTCCCTTTTGGGCTTTATCGGCTACTGCTGAAGTTAATTGAGTCTTAACAATCATGCCGTTTTCAACTGGAATAGTGCATGAGGCTTGTGGCTTTGGAAATGCTCTGCCATTAATTTCAATATCTACTAAACATTGTCTGCACGCACCAGCTGGTGCCAGCAGTGGGTGATCGCAAAATCTTGGAATTTGAATTCCTAGCTTTTCAGCAGCTCGGATTACTAAGGTTCCCTTTGGAACAGTTACTTCAAAGCCATCAATTACGCAGGTGATCAGTTCCACTGCTTGTTCAGTGCCTAACTCTTGGATACTCATTTGGCACCTGCTGTAACAAATAATGTTGATGCAATTGGATCAAATGGACATCTGCCAGCAGATAGGTGGTCTAAATACTCTTGGCGGAAATACTTTAAGGAAGAGATGATTGGGCTGGCTGCGCCATCAGCGAGTGCGCAAAATGATCGGCCCATAATGTTGTCGCATAGATCTAATAACTTATCTAGATCAGCTTCAGTTCCTTTACCTGCTTCTAAGTCTTTCAGTACTTGTACTAACCACCAAGTTCCTTCTCGGCATGGTGTGCACTTACCGCAAGATTCATGCTTATAAAACTCAGTCCATCTAAGAACTGCTCTAACAACACAGGTTGTTTCATCAAATATTTGTAGAGCTTTTGTGCCAAGCATTGAGCCAGCTGCTGAAACACCTTCGTAATCAAGTGGTACATCTAAATGCGCATCGGTAAAGATTGGAGTTGATGATCCACCTGGAGTCCAAAACTTTAATTTATGGCCACTTCTAACTCCGCCAGATATTTCTAGAAGCTCACGTAAGGTAATTCCAAGTGGTGCTTCAAATTGACCAGGATTATTAACATGGCCAGAGAGTGAGTAGAGCGTAAATCCTTTGCTCTTTTCAGTTCCCATTGCGTTAAACCAAGCAACACCGTTATTTACAATTGCAGGAACTGAAGCAACTGATTCAACATTATTAACCACAGTTGGCTTTGCATATAAGCCGGCGATCGCAGGAAATGGTGGGCGAAGACGTGGTTGGCCACGGAAGCCTTCTAGTGAATCAAGTAGTGCTGTTTCTTCACCACAAATATAAGCACCAGCACCAACATGTAGAACTAATTCTAAATCAAAACCTTTACCTAAAATATTCTTACCAAGTAAGCCAGCAGCGTATGCATCTTCAATTGCTTGTTGCACTCTGCGCACCACGTGGGTTACTTCACCACGAATATAAATAAACGCATAGTTTGCTCTAATCGCATATGAACCAATAATTACGCCTTCAATTAATACATGTGGGTTTGCCATCATTAGCGGTGTATCTTTACAAGTACCAGGCTCTGACTCATCAGCATTAACAACGAAATAGTGTTCTTTATTATCTCCTTGTGGAATAAAGCCCCACTTACTTCCAGTTGGAAATCCTGCGCCACCTCGGCCACGTAATCCAGAGTCTTTAACTAATTGAATTACTTCATCAGGTGCCATCGCAAGTGCTTTAGCAACAGCGGTGTAACCACCATTTCGCTTATAGCCTGCGATGGTAAATGAATCTGCTTCATCCCAGTGAGCAGAAAGAACTGGAGTTAATTTACTCATGCTCCACCTTTTGCTTTCTTTAGTCCAAGCAAAGTTGGCTCACCAGCTTGTACGCCCTCATTTGCAAGACCATCTGAAATACCGGCAAGAACTGCAGAATTTTGTTTCCATGTTCTAAGTGTTTTAGGTCCACGAGTTGGTGCGGGTGGATTTCCATTTCTGGCACCATCTACTAAATCTTTAACAGATTGCACAGTTTGATTATCGTAAAACTCCCAATTAACCATTACAACGGGTGCATAGTCACATGCGGCGTTGCACTCAATATGTTCAACTGAAACTTTGCCGTCACTTGTTACACCATCATTTTCAATTCCAAGATGTTCTTTGACTGCATCAAAAATCACATCTCCACCCATAACTGCACACAAGGTATTTGTGCAGATTCCAACATGGTATTCACCTACTGGGCTTGATTTATATTGGGTGTAAAAGGTTGAAACAGCTGTTACCTCTGCAGTTGCTAGCTCTAACTTTTCACCAATTAATTCAATTCCTTCATTGGTTACGTAACCGTCAATAGATTGCACATAATGAAGCAATGGCATAATTGCTGATCGCTTGCGTGGGTACCTGGCAATAATTGAATCCATAATTGAAATTTGCTCAGATGTAAATGCCATTAGCGATCAACCCCACCCATAACTGGATCAATTGATGCAACAGCTGCAATTACATCGGCGATCTGTCCACCTTCACACATTGCAGCAGTTGATTGAAGATTATTAAAAGATGGATCACGAAAATGCACTCGATAAGGACGAGTTCCACCATCTGAAACTAAGTGAACTCCTAGCTCACCGCGTGGTGATTCAATTGATGTGTACACCTGACCGGCAGGCACTCTAAATCCTTCAGTAACTAATTTAAAGTGATGAATCAAAGCTTCCATTGATTCACCCATAATCTCTCTAATGTGATTTAAAGAGTTACCCATTCCATCGGCACCAATAGATAATTGAGATGGCCAAGCAATTTTCTTATCTGCAACCATCACTGGCTGGCCTTCTAATTTTTCAAGCTTAGTAACACACTGCTCAATAATTCTTAGTGATTGTTCTAACTCTTGCATTCTAATTAAAAATCTTCCATAAACATCACAGGTGTCAGTTGTTGGAATATCAAATTGATAATCCTCGTACCCACAATATGGTTGCGCTTTTCTTAAATCCCAAGCTAATCCAGTTGATCTAAGTACTGGACCGGTAATTCCTAAAGTTGTGCAACCAGCTAAATCTAAATAGCCAATTCCTTGCGTACGTTTAATCCAGATTGAGTTACCAATTAATAATTTTTCATTATCTTTAAAATTATGCCGTAGCTCTTTTACTGTTTCGCGAATCTTTGCTAATGCTCCTTGTGGCAGATCTTGAGCAACTCCACCTGGTCTTACATACGCCATATTCATGCGAAGACCTGAGATCATTTCAAATACATCTAATACCTTCTCACGCTCTCTAAATGCGAAAATCATTGGTGAGAGTGCGCCAAGCTCAAGGGCACCAGTTCCTAATGCAACCATGTGAGAAGAGATTCGATTGAACTCCATCATCATTACTCGAATAACAGTTGCTCGCTCAGTTACATCATTTGTAATTCCAAGCAACTTTTCAACACCTAAGCAATATGCAGTTTCATTAAATATTGGAGATAAATAATCCATTCTCGTTACAAAAGTTACACCTTGGGTCCAGTTTCTAAATTCAGTATTTTTCTCAATTCCAGTATGTAGATAACCAATTCCACATCTAGTTTCAGTAACTGTCTCGCCCTCTAGCTCTAAAATTAAACGCAGAACACCATGTGTTGATGGATGTTGTGGTCCCATATTTAAAACCACGCGCTCTTCTTTAGTTGCACCGATTTCAGTAACTAATGAATCCCAATCACCACCAGTTACGGAGTAAACCCGTCCTTCGGTAGTTTCTTGTGAGGATGCGTATGGATCAGTAAATGTTGTCACTTGTAGCTCCGACGTTGTGAAGGCGCTGGAATTGTTGCACCTTTATATTCAATCTCAATTCCACCTAGTGGATAATCTTTTCGTTGTGGATGTCCTGGCCAATCATCTGGCATTAAAATTCGAGTGAGGCCCGGATGATTATCAAAAACAATTCCAAACATGTCATAAGTTTCGCGCTCATGCCAGTTAGTTCCAGCCCACACCTCAACTAATGAAGGGACATGTGAATCTTTATCTGAAACACTAACTTCTAATCTAATTCTTTGATTTCTAGTAATTGAAAGTAATGAATAAACCGCGTGTAGCTCTCGGCCACTCTCATCTGGATAATGCGCACCACTAACGCCAATACACATCTCAAATCTAAGTTGATCACGCAAAATTTTTGCTACATCAAACAAACGGTCTCGTTTGATAAATAATGTTAACTCACCACGGTCTACAACAACTTTTTCAATCGCATCACTAAATAGTGGATATGCTCTTTCTAAATCATCTGCGACCTGATCGAAATAGCTTCCAAATGGGCGCTGAGTTGAGCCAATAACTGTCGTTGTATTTACTAGGCCACCAAACCCTGAAGTGTCACCACTGCCACTTGCCCCAAACATTCCACTCTTACTCATGTGAGTAATCCTTTTAATTGATGAGTTGGTTTAGCAGCAAGGGCAGCAGCTTCAACCTCTTTAATTATTTTCTCTCGGTTAGGACCTAATTTTTCATTACCAATTTGCTCATGCAGTTTTAAAATTGCATCCATTAACATTTCAGGACGTGGTGGGCAGCCTGGTAAATAAATATCTACTGGAATGATGTGATCTACACCTTGCACAATTGCATAATTATTAAACATTCCACCAGATGATGCGCATGCGCCCATTGCAATTGTCCACTTAGGAGCAGCCATTTGATCATAAATCTGACGAACTACTGGCGCCATTTTGTTACTAACTCGGCCAGCCACAATCATTAAATCTGCTTGGCGAGGAGAGGCGCGAAAAACTTCCATTCCAAATCTTGCTAAGTCATACCGCCCAGCACCTGCTGCCATCATTTCAATCGCGCAGCATGCCAAACCAAATGTTGCTGGCCATAATGAGTTCTTGCGCATGTAACCAGCAAGCTTTTCAACTGTTGTTAATAAAAATCCACTTGGTAACTTTTCTTCTAGGCCCACGACTAATCCCATTCCAATCCGCCGCGGCGCCAAACATATGCATAGGCAACGAAAACTGTTCCAATAAATAATGCCATCTCTACTAAACCAAATAAGCCAAGCTGATCAAACGAGACCGCCCATGGATATAAAAAGACAATTTCAATATCAAAGACAATAAATAGCATTGCAGTTAAAAAATATTTAACTGGAAATCTTCCACCGCCTGCTGCTTGTGGTGATGGTTCAATTCCACACTCATATGCATCTGACTTGGCTCGGTTATATCTTTTTGGTCCAGTAAGGGCAGCTGCCACAATTGAAAAAATGGCAAATCCAAATCCAATAGCCCCAATCGCCAGGATCGGTACATATGGATTTATTGAAGGATTCATACGGTCAAATCTTATTGTTTGCCGAAGGTTTCATTAGCCACTTAAGCCTTATAGCCAATGTGAACTGCGACAATTCCGAAGGTTAAGTCCTGCCAGGCCACAGATTTGAAGCCACTATCTCGCATTATGGAGGCAAGTTCGGCCTGATCTGGCCAGGCCCTAATTGATTCGGCTAGGTAGATATATGCGTCTGGATTTTTGCTTATTTTTTTAACAATAACCGGTAATGCTTTCATTAAATAATTTAAATATATTTTTTTAAAGATTGGATTTACTGGGTGTGAAAATTCAGCAACAACAATTCTGCCACCATCTTTTGTAACTCGCAGTGCTTCTTTAAGTGCTTTATCAGTATTTGAAGTATTACGAAGACCAAATGAAATCGTAGTGACATCAAAGGAATTATCTTCAAATGGAAGTTTTAAAGCATCCCCTTGCACAAAATTTATATTTTTATTTTGTTTACGGCCCTGCTCAATCATTCCGTGTGAAAAATCTAAAGCGGTTACTTCTGCGCCTTTATCAACCAATGGACGAGATGAGGAACCGGTGCCAGCTGCAATGTCTAAAATCTTCATTCCTGGCTTTGGCCCAATAATTGAAGTTACAACTCTTCGCCATGCTTTTGTTCGGCCCAAACTAAGAAGGTCGTTTAGAAAGTCATATCTATGTGCGACATCGTCAAACATCTTTGAGACGTCATCTGGATCTTTGTTTAGATTAGCGCGGACCACAGCACTATTCTCTAAGGAGTAGG
>CANLHE010000005.1 GCA_947490605.1 Actinomycetota bacterium | reverse complement strand
TTCGTGACAATCAAACCGCTGCTCAGTTGGCCGGAATCAATATTGGTCGCCAAAAGGCGGTGGCCTTCGGTTTGAGCGCTGGAGTGGCCGGTTTGGCCGGTGGGTTGCTAGTTATGCTCATAAGCGGGGTTTCACCGAGCGCTTTCCCGCTTAGCCTCTCATTTTCTCTGCTAACAGGCGCAGTAGTTACTGGCGTGTATGACCTAAAAGGTGTGATGCTAGGGGGGTTGGTCCTAGTGGCTATCCCTGAGATAGCTGACTCAATTGGAAGTCGAGTCGGTGGTTCTGATGGATTCACTATGGCTTTACCTGGGTTCTTAGTAAGTGCACTGCTGATCCTGGCAGTTCTCTTCCTACCTAATGGACCAGGGAAGTTGTTAAAGAAAAAAATGTAATATGCAAGATAACCATACGGAAGGAAATAAATGATCAGAAATACTCGCATGAAACGAATCTCTATCGTTTCGGCGGTAGCTGTGGCCGGAGCAATGGTGCTTAGCACCCTGCCAGCACAAGCTGCCGATCCAGGGGTAACCTCAACTGAAATTAAGTTAGGTTTGTCATCTCCACAAACAGGTACCGCTGCACTCTCATACGGAAAGCTACCTAAGGCAATGAAGGCTTACTTCGACTATATCAACGCCAACGGCGGAGTATATGGAAGAAAAATTAAGTTAATTGCCCGAGATGATAAGTACTTGCCAACACAGGCAGCTACTCAAACAACAAACTTAGTTCTTAATGACAAAGTTTTTGCACTAGTTGGCGCACTTGGTACTGCAACACACACCAAGGCATACGCTGCAGCACAACTTGCAAAGAACAATGTTCCTGATCTATTTGTTAACACTGGATTTAGTGGTTTTGATAACAAGACCAAATATCCAACAACCTTCCTAGTTCTTCCAAGCTATGCAATGGAAGCAAAAATTATTTCTAAATTTATTGCTGATACACCAACTCTAAAACCACAGGCTTCATTCTTGATCGCTCAAGATGATGAGTTTGGTATTGATGGTGTTAACGGCTTCAAGCTAGGTGGACACACATTCGCAGCCGCTCCAACCCTTTATCCTCAAGGCGGTTTGTCATCAGCTCTTGCTGAGGGCGCACTTACAAAGCTAAGTGCAGTTCCTGGTAAGCCAGTACTTGTTCTTATGGGTACAACTGATACCACTGCGACATTACTTAAGGCAGCAGAGAAATTATCTCTAACCGCTAAATTTAACTGGATCGTAGGTTCAGTAGGTGGAGATGCCAATACTCTTCTTGCATTAGGTGTTAAATCAACAACTATTGACGGAATTATGGCCGCTAGCTTCTTCCCAGATGCTAAGGACATAAATGACGAGTATGTAAGCCAGTTTATGAAGATCAATATGAGTTACAACCCAGGTGTCTCTTTTGACAACGTTGTACTTCAAGCAATGAACTCAGCAATGCTTACAGTTCAAGCATTACGTGCAGCTGGTAAGAATCTAACTCGTGCTGGATTAATCAAAGCAATCGAGACAAAAGGTTCAACATTTGCTAGCGCAGGTCTTGCTCCACTTAATTACTCAGCAACTAGCCGTGTTGGATACAACGGATACTGGTTTGGTCAGTTAAACGCAAAGGGTGAGTTATTGCCATACATAACCGGCAAGCGAACTGTTTACACAACTGATTCATCTACAACTAGTGCGCCAGTAGTTTCAAGCTATGAGCGCAAGTCAATTCCAAAGAATGGGATACCAACAAACTAATGAAAAATATAAACCTTAAGAAGGGCTTAGTTGCCCTAACTACTGCAGCATTAGTTGCAACATTTGCAGTAGTAGTTCCTTCAGCAGCTCGCGCTGCTGAACCGACTTGTTCAGTAGCACCATTAGCTCTTTACAATGTTGCTAACGTAACTACCTGTACAGGTGTTGACGAAAAGGGTTCAAAGTATGAAATCCGTATGCCAGCAAACTTCAATGGCACACTGTTCTTGTACTCCCATGGAATTCGCAAAGGTGTAAACCTGCCAGCAATTCCAGTTGTAGCTCCTACCGGTTACATCGTTGATACCTCACCTGATGTAGCACCATCAGCAGAGGTTGCAACATCATTGCTGAAGCAGGGCTTTGCTCTTGCTGGTGCTGGTGTTCAAGTTCAAGCTTGGAACTTAGCTGAGCAAACCTATGCAAATCTCCTACTAAATAGCATTGCTAGAGATACATTCCCAAAGATCGACAAGGTTGTTGGTTGGGGTAACTCACTTGGCGCACTTTCTACTCAAGCAGTTGCTGAACAGTATCCAGGCACATTTGATGCTGTAGGTAATATGTGTTTGGCTGAATCTGGCCTTGCTGAAATTACTATGGCTCTTGACCTTCTATGGGGATTCAAATCTTTCTTTGATCCAACCATTAAGGCAACTGGCTACTCAGCCGGTACTGCTGGATACATGGAAATGCTTGGCGATATTCAAAAGGTATTGGGAGTTCTAGTTGCACTTCAAACTGCAATTGCAATTAACCCAACTGCACCAACATGGCCAACTACTTCAGGAGTACCAGCTGCATACCAAGGAATCCCAGTACGAAGTGCAGTTTTGTTACTTGGATTAATCTCTGGTATCTCAACTCAATCAATGACTTATGATTCAGCTAGCGGTCCTGCTGGAGACGGCGAAACATCATTTGGTTTAGTACTAAGCCCAGCTCTTGCTGTACTTGAGAATAGCGTGGATGCAGTGGGACTTGCGATTGTCGCAAACTACGACATGGAGATGAGAGCAGGCGGAATTGTTTACGACAACTCCAAGACTGATTACTCAGCTCGCCTAGGTGATGATGGCGATACTTATGCCGCAGCACTATCTGGTAAGACATTTACCGGAGTTTTGCTTTCAATCCTTAAGGCATCTCCAAGAGTTACTGCAGATCCTGCAGCAGTTGCAAGATTTAAAGCTGTATATGACTACGGCTTACAAGGAAAGGTGACTGTTCCAACAGTTACTTTGACTGCTACTGCAGATCACATCACTCCGCCAGGAGCTACTCAGTACTTCATTAGTAAGTATGAAGCTGATGTATCTAAGGGCAGAGCTGGCGTAGAGGGCGCAAGCCAGGCAGGCCTTGTAACAAGTATCTGGAACAAACCATCTGATTCATACTCAACATTTGATAAAGATGGCAAGCCAGTTAAACCAACACTTGCTCCAAATGGAACAACTCACTGTAACTTTACGACTAGTCAAATATTGCTAGTTGCTAAGTTACTTGCAGCATCTGCTAAGTCAGGCAAGTCACCATCTGCTTCGACTGTAGCGGCTGCAATTAAGAAAGACGCAAACTTATTTGTGGATCCTAACTATCGGGCTCCGCTATTTAAGTATCGTCAATAAGTAAATAAGTTATAGATAGGGCCTCAGGAAACTGGGGCCCTATTTCTTTCTATAAACTACTCAGTGCTATGAAAATCTCAATCGAATCTGTAACTCAGATGCATGCCCTCGGCGCGCAGATTGGGTCGCAACTTAAAAGTGCCGATGTAGTTGTATTAACTGGTGATTTAGGAGCCGGTAAAACCGTACTCACTCAAGGTATTGCATCCGCTTTTGGAATTGAAAATGTTACCTCTCCAACATTTGTAATCAGCCGGGTTTATAAAGGCAAACCTAATTTTATTCATGTAGACGCATATCGGTTATTAGACTCTGGCATTGAGAGTTTTACCGATTTAGATTTTGAAAGCTACCTACCAAGCAGTGTATTTGTGATCGAGTGGGGAGCAGATTTTGTTACAACTCTCACAGATCAATATTTAGATATAAAAATTAATCAAGGTGGTACAGAAACTTCAAGAGATATTGAGATTACTCCAATTGGCCAGCGCTGGAGTGGGTTTGAATTATGAGAACAATCCTGGCAATTGATACCTCAACTAGCCGTACATCAGTAGCACTTGTTGCAGATGGAAAAGTTTTGTTTACTAAGTTTCATGAGGACCCACTTGCTCATGGTGAGGTATTACCTAAGTTAGTTAAAGAGGCGTTAGCGGTTAATAAAGATATTGATTTAGTTGCAGTTGGAATGGGACCTGGTCCATTTACCGGACTTAGAGTTGGAATTGCCTTTGCTCAAAGCTTTGCACTTGGTTCAAACATTAACTGGGTGGGGGTTTGCTCACTTGATGCGATGGCGGCAAGTATTGATGAATCTGAATTTATTGTCTCAACAGATGCAAGGCGTAAAGAGCGATTTTGGGCAAGATATAAAGATGGCAAAAGAATTTCAGATCCAGCAGTTAGTAAAGCATCTGAGTTAGAAAAATTAGGTATTCCAATCTTTAATGAAGGTGATTACTTTCCGGATCCAGTTGCACTGGCGAATCTTGCAGTTAGTACTAAATCAGTTGAACAACCAATTTATATTAGAAAACCAGATGCATATCCATTGCCACTTGGTGTGAAATTTAGAGCTATGACCGCACTTGATTTAGTTGTTGCAACTGCAATTGAGAAAGAGGTTTACGGCAAAGCTGCATGGTCAGGTGTGCAATTTAAGGAGGAGTTCGCAAAAGCTCCTAAGGATGCTTACTACCTAGCAGCGGAGGCAGAGGGTGAGTTAATTGCCTACGCCGGTATTTTCTATGTGGCAGATGTGGCTGATATTCACACAATTACTGTGGTTGAAAAGTATCGACGAAAAGGTGTGGGGCGTGAGTTATTGAAGCGGTTAATTGATTGGGCAAGAGTTAAAAAAGCAGATGCGATCATGCTTGAGATGCGCTTGGGTAATGATGCTGCTCGTCCGTTGTATGAGCAAAATGGTTTTGTAGAAATTTCAAAGCGGGAGAATTACTACGGCCCTGATCTTACCGCAGTGGTAATGCGCAAGGAGCTTAAGTAATGGCACTAGTACTTGGAATTGAAACCTCATGTGATGAGACCGCAGTTGGCATTGTTAATGATCGAAAGTTATTGGCAAATGTTATTTCTTCAAGTGTTGAACAACATGCCAGGTTTGGCGGGGTTGTTCCAGAGGTGGCAAGCCGGGCCCATTTAGAAGCGATGCAACAGGTAATTAAGCAGGCACTCAAAGATGCATCCGTCACACTTAAAGATATTGATGCAATTTCAGTTACAGCAGGTCCTGGCTTAATCGGTGCACTTCTAGTTGGCGTAAGCAGTGCATCTGGCTTAGCCCTGGCATTAGATAAACCCTTATATGGAGTCAATCATTTATCTGCCCATATTGCAGTTGATCGATTAGATAATGATGCATCGAACCAACCAACTATTGCATTATTAGTAAGTGGTGGTCACTCTTCAATTTTGCAGGTAAATAACTTAGCTACAGATGTGATTGTGAAGGGTGCAACAATTGATGATGCAGCCGGTGAAGCCTTTGACAAGATTGCTCGGATAATGGGACTTGGTTTTCCTGGTGGACCAGTAATAGATAAGGCAGCAAGTAGCGGAAATAAAGATGCAATTCTTTTCCCTAGAGGTTTAACACAGAGTTCTGATTTAGAAGAGCACCGTTATGATTTTTCATTCTCTGGTTTAAAAACTGCAGTTTCTAGATACTTACAACAAACTCCTAATTATTTAAAGGCTGATGTTGCCGCTTCATTCCAAGAGGCGGTAGTTGATGTCTTAATAAGTAAATCAATTGCACTTTGTAAAGATAGTGGAATTGATAATTTAGTAATCGCAGGTGGTGTTGCAGCAAATAGCAGGCTTCGTGAACTTGCAAAACAACGGTGTGAGGTGGCAAAGATTGCACTTCGAATTCCACCTGCTGGCCTATGCACCGACAATGGCGCGATGGTTGCCGCCCTTGGTTCACTTGCGATTAATGAGGGAGTAAAGCCCTCTCAGACGGGCCTATCAGCCGATTCAGCTGCCTCTATCGCTCAAGTGATCTGGTAGTTAGCCCTTAATTTGCCCTTGGCCTAAGCGCCCTTTAAAGTTGGCTTTAGCACTCTAAGCCTCCGTGTGCTAATTCGAATATGGAGCGCTTCAGAGGGATTAACCAAATAAAAAGGAGATATCAAGATGGCAATTTCAATTAAGCCACTAGAAGATCGCATTGTTGTTAAAGCAAATGAGGCAGAGCAAAAGACTGCATCTGGTTTAGTAATTCCAGATACTGCTAAAGAAAAACCACAAGAAGGAACTGTGATGGCAGTAGGACCTGGCCGTTTTGAAAACGGAAATCGAATTCCATTAGATATTAAAGAGGGCGATGTCGTGCTTTACTCAAAGTATGGCGGCACCGAGGTTAAGTACAACAATGAAGAGTACTTAGTACTTTCTTCCCGTGATGTACTAGCAATTATTGCAAAGAAGTAATCGTGGGTAAATCACTTCAATTTGATGAAGCAGCACGTCGGGCGATGGAGCGCGGCGTAAATATTCTGGCTGACACTGTAAAGGTAACCCTTGGACCTAAGGGCCGTAACGTTGTTATCGCTAAAAGCTATGGCGCACCATTAATCACTAACGACGGTGTAACAATTGCAAAAGAGATTGAGTTATCAGATCCTGCCGAGAATATGGGTGCTCAACTTGTTAAGCAGGTTGCGGAAAAAACTAATGATGTTGCCGGAGATGGAACTACAACTGCAACAGTTCTTGCTCAAGCCATGGTTAAAGAGGGCCTGCGCAATTTAGCTGCCGGTGCTCAACCAATGGAGCTTAAGTATGGAATTGAACAAGCAGTCTCTGCTATTACTGAAGCACTTCGCAAAAACTCAACTGCAGTTAGTGGTAAATCACAGATTGCTGATGTTGCAACTATTTCTGCGCAAGATAAAGCAATTGGTGATCTAATCGCTGAAGCAATGGACAAGGTTGGCAAGGATGGCGTTATTACCGTTGAGGAGTCATCAACAACCGGGTTAGAGCTTGAGTTCACTGAAGGTATGCAATTTGATAAGGGTTATATCTCGCCATACTTTGTTACCGATGCTGATCGCATGGAGACAATCTTGGAGGATGCCTACGTTCTTATCTCTGGGCAAAAGATCTCAGCATTAAGTGAGATTTTGCCAGTATTAGAAAAAGTTGCCCAAGCAAGTAAGCCATTATTAATTATTGCCGAAGATGTTGATGGTGAAGCACTTTCAACTCTTGTTGTTAACCGCATGCGTGGCACCTTTGCCTCAGCAGCTGTTAAAGCACCAGGTTTTGGTGACCGACGTAAGTCAATGTTGCAAGATATTGCAATATTAACTGGCGGTCAGGTTATCTCAGCCGAAGTTGGCTTAAAGCTTGAGCAAATTGATATCGAGATGCTTGGTAAAGCTCGCCGCATTGTTATTTCAAAAGACAACACCACAATTGTTGATGGTGCTGGAAATAAGAATGATGTAGCAGCCAGAGTTACTGAGATTCGTCGCGAGATTGAAAATACTGATTCTGATTGGGATCGCGAAAAACTACAAGAGCGAGTTGCAAAACTTGCTGGTGGTGTTTGTGTAATCAAAGTTGGCGCACATACTGAGGTTGAGTTAAAAGAGAAGAAGCATCGTCTTGAAGATGCAATCTCTGCAACTAGAGCTGCAGTTGAAGAGGGAATCGTTGTTGGCGGAGGCGCTGCATTAGTTCATGCTGCCGCAGCTTTAGATAATGATTTGGGCTTTGATGGTGATCGCGCAGTTGGTGTTCGTCTAGTGCGTAAGGCATGTGATGAGCCACTTCGTTGGATTGCTGAAAATGCTGGCCATGAAGGCTACGTAGTTGTCTCTAAGGTTCGCACCATGAAACCTAATGAAGGTTTTAATGCCTACTCTGAGGAGTACACCGATCTTGTTAAAGAGGGTGTAATTGATCCAGTTAAGGTAACTAGATCAGCGCTAGCAAATGCAGCATCAATTGCGGCAATGTTTATCACCACTGAAGCTTTAGTCTTTGAAACTCCAGAGGATAAGAAGGAAGAGACTTCAGGACACGGTCACTCACATGGAGCAGGCGGGCACTCTCACTAAGAATAGAAATTAACTAAGAGGCCTTGTTCTCAAAGTAGCTTTAATCGATTAACATCAATCGGTGAAAGCTACAACGCTAGCCGTAGATTTCGGCGGCACTGGGATCAAGGCCTCTGTGCTTGATAAGAGTGGCAAAGTTTTAATTGATTTTCCATATTTAAAAACACCATACCCGCTATCACCTAATTTATTGATTTCAATTGTCAAAGATTTTGTTGCAGCAGATCATCGAATTAAACGAGTAACAGTTGGCCTGCCCGGGATGATTCGAAACGGAAAAGTTGTAGTGATTCCGCATTACATAAACAAAAATGGACCAAGAAGTGCGATTGATCCAGCGCTTAAAAAAGCTTGGTATGGCTTTGATATGCAGAAGGCTTTGAATAACAAACTTAAACTGCCAACCTTGGTTTTAAATGATGCTGAGGTACATGGCGCAGCAGTCATAACTGGTATTGGCTTAGAAACCGTACTTACCTTTGGTACCGGCCTAGGTAGTGCCATATTTAACGATGGCAAACTAGCCCCGCATCTTGAAATCTCTCACGCAACTATTCGTTATGGAAAATCAATTGATGCTTGGATTGGTGAGATTTCAAGGCGACGAATGGGTAATCAATTATGGTCAAGGAGAGTTAAAAGTTTGATACAGGAGTTATACCCAATGATTGTTTGGGATAAGTTATATATCGGCGGCGGAAATGCGCAGCGAATAAGTAAATCAGCCCTTAAAAGTTTTGATTATAAAGTGAAGATAATTCCAAACTCAGCTGGTGTCTCAGGTGGGGTTAAAGCCTGGGATTTAAGAGCCTAGATTTCAACAGATTACTTACAACAGATACGATTGGTTATATGTCCGATATTGAATTAGGCCCTGGCAAGCGAGCCAGAGCGGCATACTCATTTGATGAGATTGCAATTGTTCCATCTCGTCGAACACGTGACCCAGAAGAGGTTTCAATAACTTGGCAGATTGATGCATATAAATTTGATTTACCATTTTTAGCTGCCCCCATGGACTCAGTTGTTTCACCAGAGACTGCGATTGCAATTGGTAAAGCTGGCGGTCTTGGTGTTTTGAATCTTGAAGGTATTTGGACAAGATATGAAGATGCTGATAAACAATTATCTGAGATGGCAAAGCTTTCCCAAGATAAAGCAATTAAGAAAATGCAAGAAATTTACGCCGCACCAATTCAACCAACGCTAATTAAAGAACGGCTTGCGCAAATCAGAGCAGCTGGTGTCACTGTTGCTGGCGCTTTATCACCACAGCGCACAGCTGAATTTCATAAAGCAGTTTTAGATGCTGGTGTTGATATCTTCGTTATTCGTGGCACAACAGTTTCGGCAGAGCATGTTTCTGATAAAACTGCGCCCCTTAATTTAAAGAAGTTTATTTATGAGTTAGATGTACCGGTAATTGTTGGTGGCTGTGCAACTGCGCAAGGCGCACTGCACTTAATGAGATCTGGCGCAGCTGGTGTATTAGTTGGCTTCGGCGGCGGCTCTGCACACACTACAAAAACTGTGTTGGGAATTTCTGTGCCAATGGCATCTGCAGTGGCTGAGGTTGCATCTGCTCGCCGTGATTATTTAGATGAATCTGGTGGACGTTATGTTCATGTAATTGCAGATGGTTCAGTTAGTACCAGCGGTGAGATTGCAAAAGCTGTCGCATGTGGTGCGGATGCAATCATGATGGGATCACCTCTTGCTAAAGCTGCAGAGGCACCTGGTAAAGGATGGCACTGGGGATTAGAGGCACACCATGGCGAACTGCCAAGAGGTAATCGTGTTCAAGTTGGCACTGTTGGCACACTTAATGAAGTTTTAACTGGCCCCTCAAATACTTCGGATGGATCGATGAATCTATTTGGGGCACTTCGCCGTTCAATGGCAACCTGTGGCTATTCAGATTTAAAAGAGTTTCAACGCGTTGAGGTTGTAATTCAACCTTAGTAGAAGTCTGTGAAATCACTTAAAGTTAGATAGTAAATGGCATTAATCGCCAATTTAATTTCATTAAATCAAAATAGTTGATTAAACTTTGGCCATGAGAAAAATAACAAAAGCGGCTGCAGTCGTTGCTACCTTTGTTATTTTTACTGCTGGATTTTCAACAATTGCAAGCGCAGTTGAGCCGACAACAAAAGTTGTATGTGATGAAACTTCTGCAGTTGCGCACCGCGAGAAGAAAGTCTCGATTCCTAAAGTAAGTAAATCTTCAAAAAATAAAATAATTACATTAAATACAAATTGCGGAAAAATAGTGATCGAAGCAAATAGTAAGAATGCACCAGTTACTACATCGATGTTGATTGGTTTGATTAAATCTGGGTTTTATGACATGTCTATTTGTCATCGAATGATTAGTTCTGGAACTGCTTCATTGCTACAGTGTGGAGATCCAACCGCTTCTGGTTTTGGTGGGCCACCATTTACATTTAAAGATGAAAATTTACCAAGCCCAACAGAGAAAAATTATCCAGTGGGTTCTGTTGCCATGGCAAACCCTGGTAGTAAAAATCAAAATGGTAGTCAATTTTTTATTATGGCAAATGACACAACTCTTGATCCGAACTACTCAATCTGGGGTAAGGTAATTAGCGGATTAGAAATTGTAAAAGTAATTGTAGATAACGGTACTGAAGAAAATAAACCAGTCGGTAAGCCACGTATTAAAATTGCGATTGAAAAAGCAACCGTTCGTTAATTTGTATTAACAATTTTAAAAACTTCCGCCACAGAACCAGTCGGCAGATTGTTGGCTAGAGCGTTTTTTTCGCCCCACTCACGGACCATATTTTCTAAATTTTCATTATGTGCTGTTTGGCTTACATGTGAATGCAAGGCTTTCATTTTTTTATCGAAAGTAGTTGTGATATCAATAAAGTGATCTGGATTTTGGGTAGACATAACCCAAACCTCTTTTACTCGCCAAGGTTGTAATCTTTCATCATTTAATAAATCTTCAAATGCAAAAGCATTTCGTGAATCAGGATAAACCGCTTGAATTGCTGCTTCACCAGCTGCCATATGATCTGGGTGGGAAGCAAATAAGCGATCCCAATTCCGATCTGGAGATTGAATTAGCATGCGATCAGGTTTTGAAATTCGGATTTGTCTGACAATATCTTTGCGCAGTTCAATTGTTGGCACTAACCAACCATCGCGGTAATTTAGAAAAGTAATATCGTCTACACCAACTGCAAGACCAGCTTCGCGTTGCTCTCGTTGGCGGATCTTTGGCATCTCATCTCTTGGAACAGTTGGATCTTCGCCACCTTGATCACCATTTGTGCATATGCAATATGAAACCTTTATTCCTTTCGCAGTCCAAAGCGCAATAGTCCCAGCAGCACCAAAGTCACAATCATCTGGGTGCGCAGTTACAACTAATACTCGCTCTATCTGGCTATCTTCTATTGGCTCCATCGGTGCCAACATTACCGCAGCAATTACCACTGTCTTACCCACCGATAGACTTATCAATATGACCGCACTAACCGAAGGTTTAAATCCGCAGCAATTAGCAGCGGTTAAACACGAGGGCACGCCATTGCTTGTTGTGGCTGGTGCTGGTTCTGGCAAAACTAGAGTTTTAACTAGAAGAATTGCCTACCTACTAGCTGAGCGAAATGTCTCACCATATGAGGTTTTAGCAATTACCTTTACAAATAAAGCAGCTGGTGAAATGAAGGAACGAGTTGCTGAATTAGTTGGTGATCGCGCCAAGATGATGTGGGTATCAACTTTTCACTCTGCCTGTGTTCGTATTTTGCGCAAAGAAGCATCTTTACTCGGCTATACAAACTCATTCACAATTTATGATCAAAGTGATTCACTGCGGCTAATTACTTTAGTTATGCGGGATATGAATTTAGATGCGAAGCGATATGCCCCCCGGGCAGTTGCATCATTAATCTCACAAGCAAAAAATGAGTTAATGGGTCCAGCAGATTATGTAAATCAAGCCAAAGATCAATTCCAAGAGATCGTGGCACAGGTTTTTGCAATTTATCAAAAGCGATTAACAGGTGCTAACTCAATGGATTTTGATGATCTAATTGCCAAAACAGTTGAAGTATTACAAAGGCAGCCAGAGGTAAAGGCTAAGTATCGCTCTCGCTTTAAGCATATTTTGGTAGATGAGTATCAAGATACAAATCATGCCCAGTATGTATTGATTAAAGAGCTGGTCGGAAGTGAGCAGGATGGCATGCCAGTTGCTGAACTTTGCGTGGTTGGTGATGCTGATCAATCTATTTATGCTTTTCGTGGCGCAAATATTCGCAATATCTTGCAGTTTGAAGCAGATTATCCAAGTGCTAAAACGATTTTATTAGAACAAAATTATCGCTCCACCCAAAATATTTTAAATGCAGCAAATGCAGTGATTTCAAATAATGATAACCGAAAAGAAAAAAACTTATGGTCAGATGCCGGTACAGGTGAAATCATTACTGGTCATGTTGCTGAAAGTGAGCATGATGAAGCAGATTTTGTGGTCAGAGAAATTGGCCGGCTTCGTGGTTTAGGAAAATCAAATCCTGGTGATACCGCAATTTTTTATCGAACTAACGCCCAATCTCGTGTTTTCGAAGAGGTCTTTATGCGGGTTGGTATTCCATACAAAGTTGTTGGCGGGGTTAGATTTTATGAGCGTAAAGAGATAAAAGATTTTCTGGCTTATCTTCGAGTAATCGTTAATCCAAATGATGAGGTCTCGATGCGAAGGATTATTAATACGCCAAAACGAGGAATTGGCGACCGCGCACTTGATCAGCTTGATCTTTATTCACAAGCGAACAACTTAACATTTTGGCAGTCACTTTGTGAGGTAGAAAAAAATAGTGAGTTAGCACAACGATCTTCAGTATCACTGATTGATTTTGTTAAATTAATTCAATCACTCCAAACTTTGGTTGAGGCAAAAACTAGGCCCTCTGTTATTGCCCAAGCAGTTCTGGAGCAATCTGGGTTGTTGACTGAATTAAACCAGAGCAAAGATCCACAAGATGAGGTGAGAGTAGAAAACTTAGAGGAATTAATTGCAGTAGCAACTGAGTATGAAGAGGGTGAAGTAGAAGAAGGAGAAGAGATTTCACTTGTTGGATTTTTAGAAGATGTATCTCTTGTTGCAGATGCTGATCAAATACCAGATGGTGAGGATCATGGTGGAGTAGTAACAATGATGACACTTCATACCGCCAAGGGTCTTGAGTTCCCAACTGTTTTCTTAACAGGAATGGAGGAAGGAATATTTCCTCACTCTAGAACTCTTGGTGACCCAGAGGAGTTACAAGAAGAACGTCGCCTTGCATATGTTGGTCTAACTAGAGCAAGAGAGAATTTATTTATAACTAGAGCTGAGTATCGCTCTTCCTGGGGTGCACCAAATTACAACGCACCATCTAGATTTTTAAGTGAGATTCCAGATTCGGTAATTGAGTGGAATCAAGCGCAAGAAAGAATGCCAACTATCAAAACTTCAGTTCGGCGAACATTTGCCCCAGCAAAAGCAACTGGAAAAATAAGTAGCACTATGCAACTAGAAGTTGGCGAGCGGGTTTCACATGACACTTTCGGATTGGGAACTGTGGTTGCTGTGACTGGTGACGGTGATCGAGCAGAGGCAACCATTAATTTTGGCTCATTTGGTGAGAAGCGACTACTACTGCGCTATGCACCAGTTGAGAAATTATAAATTTACTCACTTTCTCATTACTATTACCACCTTACGCAGTAAAACTTGATCGGGGATAATTAGTGGATCTTTTTGAGTATCAAGCACGCGATCTATTTGAGTCCCATCAAATTCCAGTTTTAGCTGGCGCAGTTGCTACTACTCCAGAAGAAGCACACGCAGCCGCTGCAAAAATTGGTGGCAAGGTTGTTGTTAAAGCGCAAGTAAAAGTTGGTGGCCGAGGAAAAGCCGGCGGCGTGAAGCTTGCTGAAAATGCAGAGGATGCTAAAGAAAAAGCAAAAGCAATTTTAGGTATGGATATTAAGGGTCATATTGTTCATAAAGTAATGATTGCCCAAGCAGCACCTATCGAATCTGAATACTACTTAGCAATTTTATTAGATAGAGCTAACCGCAACTTTTTAGTTATGGCCTCCGTTGCTGGCGGTATGGAAATTGAAGAGGTTGCTCATAAAACTCCAGAAAAATTAGCAAGAGTTGGAATTGATCCAAATATTGGTATTGATAAAGCAAAAGCTCTAGAAATCGTAAAGGGCGGACAATTTCCGGCAGATGTTATCGATCAAGTTGCTGAAGTTTTAATTAAATTATGGCAAGCATTTGTTAAAGAGGATGCAACATTGATGGAGATTAATCCATTAGTTAAAACTGTAGATGGAAAAGTAGTAGCCCTAGATGGCAAGGTTACGTTAGATGATAATGCTGGTTTTAGGCATCCAGAGCATGAGGTATTAGTAGACCACGCGGCAACTAATCCATTAGAAAAATTGGCAAAAGAGAAGGATTTAAATTACGTTAAATTAGATGGCCAAGTTGGAATTATTGGTAATGGTGCTGGATTAGTAATGAGCACCTTAGATGTTGTTGCATACGCTGGTGAAAAATACGGCGTAAAACCTGCAAACTTCTTAGATATCGGTGGCGGAGCTTCAGCTGAAGTTATGGCTAATGGATTATCAATTATTTTAGGTGATTCTGATGTTAGAAGCGTATTTGTAAATGTATTTGGTGGAATAACCGCATGTGATGCGGTAGCAAATGGAATTGTGCAAGCACTTGCGATGCTTGGGGATAAGGCAACTAAACCAATTGTGGTTCGTCTTGATGGTAATAATGTTGAACTTGGCCGAAAGATATTAAATGATGCAAATCATCCTTTGATTCAGCAGCTAGAAACTATGGATGGCGCCGCCGCAAAGGCAGCAGAGTTGGCGGCAATCTAATGGCAATTTTTGTAACTGAAAATACCAAGGTGATTGTGCAGGGTATGACCGGCTCTGAAGGTACTAAGCACACCAAGCGAATGCTTAAGGCTGGAACAAAAATTGTCGGTGGCGTAACCCCTGGTAAAGGTGGCCAAACTGTTGATATGGATGGCGTATTAATTCCAGTTTTTAATTCAGTAAATGAAGCAATGACAGCAACTGGCGCAAATGCTTCAGTGGTCTTTGTGCCGCCAAAGTTTGCAAAGGCAGCAGTAATTGATGCGATTGATGCTGTAATGCCGTTAGTTGTAGTTATTACTGAAGGAATTCCAGTTCATGATGTTGCAGCTTTTTATGCCTACTCAGTTAGTAAAGGTAAGACACAAATTCTTGGGCCAAACTGTCCTGGAATTATTAGCCCTGGTAAAACAAATCTAGGAATTATCCCAGCAGATATTACCGGTCCTGGAAAAATCGGTTTAGTTTCTAAATCTGGAACTCTTACTTACCAAATGATGTTTGAACTTAGAGATTTTGGATTTACTACCGCTGTTGGAATTGGTGGCGATCCAATTATTGGCACCACCCATATTGATTGCTTACGAGCTTTCCAAGATGATCCAGAGACAAAAGCAATTGTGATGATTGGTGAGATTGGTGGCGATGCCGAAGAGCGAGCTGCGCAATTTATTAAAGAGTATGTAACCAAGCCTGTTGTTGGTTATGTTGCCGGATTTACCGCACCTGAGGGCAAAACAATGGGACATGCAGGCGCAATTGTCTCTGGCTCCTCTGGCACTGCTGCTGCGAAAAAAGAAGCATTAGAGGCTGTCGGTGTTGCGGTTGGTAAAACACCAAGTGAAACCGCTAACTTGATGCGCAAGATATTGAATGGATAAATCGCAGATAGGAAAATAATGGTTG
>CANLHE010000004.1 GCA_947490605.1 Actinomycetota bacterium | reverse complement strand
TGCAACTTATCTCCCGCCACAAGATGGATATCACCGATATAGCACTTGGCGCAGTAACGGATGAGTTCATCTCATATATAAAACAGCTTGAAAACAGTGAAAATGGCTGGGATTTAGATAAAACTACTGAGTTCTTAGTTGTTGCTGCCACGCTTTTAGATTTAAAGGCAGCAAAACTTCTACCATCAGGGGAGATCGATGATGAAGCAGACCTTGCACTGCTTGAAGCAAGAGATCTTCTATTTGCCAGGTTACTTCAGTACCGAGCATTTAAAGAGATCTCAGCAATATTTTCCGATCGAATTGATCGCGAAGAGAAATCTTTTGCCAGGTTAGTGGCGCTAGAGCCTCACTTCGCACAATTGCTGCCAGAAGTTTTAATAGGTGTTGGTGCTCAAAGATTTGCCGCAATTGCTAATCGAGTTTTAACCCCGAAAACTGCGCCCACCTTTAACATCGACCACCTACATCAACCTCTGGTAAGCGTAGCCGAGCAGGCAGCTAAGGTTGTGGAACACCTGCGGCGCGCTGGTCGTGTCACATTTAGAGCCTTAATCGCAGATACCGACTCGACATTGGTAGTTGTGGCGAGGTTCTTATCTTTGCTTGAGTTATACCGCGAAGGAGTTGTGCGGTTTGAGCAGATGGTTTCACTCGGTGAGCTTCAGATAACCTGGATTGGTACTGCACATGGTGAGGTTAGAGTTAGTGATGAGTTTGATGTTGCTGTACAAACAATAGATGAGGCCGATAATGTCTGAAGTTGAACTGCAGCGTTGCCTAGAGGCGATCCTGATGGTGGTTGATGAGCCGGTAACTGAGCTTGTTTTAGCCCAAATCATCGAGGTTCCAACGGAGGAGATCATCGCAGCACTCACATCGTTAGCGGCAAAGTATGAAGTTGAGCAACGTGGTTTTGAATTACGCCAGGTTTCAGGCGGATGGCGTTACTACAGTCACCCAGAGATGGCGCCCCTGGTTGAAAAATTTGTTTTAGATGGTCAACAAGCTCGCCTTACGCAAGCAGCGCTTGAAACACTTGCGGTGATTGCTTACCGCCAACCGGTATCACGAGCAAGGGTCTCTGCAATTCGCGGAGTAAATGTTGAAGCGGTAATGAAAACTCTAGTTAATCGGGGTTTGGTCGAAGAGGCCGGTGTTGAGGGGGAGTCAGGCGCAATTTTGTATCAAACAACCTCATTCTTCCTTGAGAAGTTAGGTCTTAACTCCATCTCCGATCTACCCGCATTAGCCCCATTCCTGCCTGATATCGATGGTTTGGATGAGTTGCTTTCAACTTTAACTGAGTAAGTAAAACATTTCTTAATTACTTCACATCACGCTAAACTTATGCGTGAGCCTTTCTCGTTTAAATAAAATTATTGCCGATGCTGGCATTGCCAGTAGGCGTGCTGCTGACCAATTAATTCTTGAAGGTCGCGTAAGTGTTGATGGTCAAATCATTATTGAGCTCGGTGGTAAGTATGATCCGGAAATTAATGACGTTAAAGTCGATGGTGAGAGTTTAAGTATAAATAAGTCTAAGACTTACCTTGCCTTTCATAAACCAGCGGGCATTATTTCAACCATGTCAGATCCAGAAGGTCGCGCTAATTTAGGTGATTACTTTAAAGATCGAAAAGATCGGCTTTATCACGTTGGCAGATTAGATAAAGATTCAGAAGGAATAATCCTGCTAACTAATGATGGGGATCTAGCCCATCGAGCAACTCATCCTTCATATGGTTTAGAAAAGCGATATTTAGTTGAGGTTGAAGGGGAGTTTAATAAGCAGATGTCCGACCAGCTTTTGCAGGGGGTAAGACTTGAAGATGGATTGGCTCGAGCTATGAAGGTTGTCCATGCCAGAGCGGTTAGCAAGAACCACCACTGGGTAGAGATAACAATTCATGAAGGTCGCTTTCATATTATCCGGCGGTTGATTGAATCCCTCGGCCTTAAGGTGCTCAGGCTGATTCGCCTAGACTTCGGGCCGATCAATCTGGGAGATATGAAGGCTGGTCGCCATAGGGTGTTAAATTCACAAGAGATGACAAATCTGTTTGCCCTTTTAAAGTTAAATAAATAAACCGATTTTATTAAAATCTATTTATCGATAAATCTATTTTATAGCCTCTCACCTAATACCTATAAATCGACTTTCCTACGCTTCAATTACGACCGATAAATCAATATATTGATATTTATGCGGTTAACCTAAAAAGGTATTTCTCTATAAATCGTTTTTTAATATCTCGGTTTCACAATAAAGCGACATCTATATTTAATGATTTAACCTCAATCATCAATGAGTTATGAGTCGGTACTATTGCTAAATGCGCGTGCGAGGAATCAGGGGAGCTACCCAGCTAGAGACAGACTCATCTGCGGAGATGATCGATGCCGTCAGTCAGTTGCTCTCTGAAATGCTCTCAGCCAACGGCGTTAAAACTGATGATCTAATCTCAATCATCCTTACCTCCACTCCGGATCTAACCTCTGAGTTTCCTGCTGTGGCTGCTCGAAAGATTGGGCTTGGGAGTGTGCCGCTGCTGTGTGCGGTTGAGATAGATGTAAAGGGTTCACTACCAAAGGTAGTTAGAGTGCTTATGCACGCCCACCTAGACCGAGATTTAGCCGATATAAAGCATGTTTATCTTCGAGGTGCTGCGGTATTACGTAAAGATTTAGCGCAATAACTTAAATGATTAGCTCAGTACGCATTGTTGGCTCCGGTTTGATCGGTACCTCAATTGGGTTATGTCTAAAAGCTGCCGGTATTAATGTTGAGATGGTCGATATTAACCCTAATACCGCCAAATTAGCTCAGGATCTAGTTAAAAGCACGCCAATATCAACTCCAGATCTAATTATTGTTGCAGTGTCAATCGATGTTAATCAAAGTGAAGTTATTAAACAATTGAATGCAAACCAATCATCGATAGTTTGTGATTTAGCTAGCGTAAAGTCTGATCTTCTACTTAAGGTTGCAGAATTATCAGATAACGCTACAAATTTCGTTTCATTACATCCGATGGCAGGACGGGAGATGAGTGGTGCGCAAAGTGCCAGAGCAGATCTTTTCACTGGCCGGGCCTGGATAGCTATTGATGAGAGCAAGAGTAGTAAGAAAGCTAAGGAGATTGCTTCGGAATTGATCTCAATTTGTGGTGGAAGTGTCTATTGGATGAGTGCCTCTGAACATGATGAGATAGTTGCAAAAATCTCTCATATTCCACAGATTTTAAGTACCGCACTAGCTGCATCTTTACTGAATATTTCAGAGGAAAAATTAAATTTATCAGGCCAAGGCTTACGAGATTTAACCCGGTTAGCAGATGCTGATTCAAAATTATGGAGTCAGATACTTCTAGAAAATCGGCAACGATTAACTCCAATTATTTCAGAGTTAGTTTCGCAAATAGAAGCAGTTCAAGAAAATTTATCTCAAAATAATGCTGAAAAGATGCGAGATTTTCTTACCAAAGGTAAATCTGGAAAAGCAAAAATACCTGGTAAGCATGGCGCTAAAGCTCGAGAGTATTCATTTTTGCCAATTGTGATTGATGATAAGCCTGGTGAATTAGCGAGAATTTTTAATGAGTGTGCCAAAGTTGCTGTAAATATTGAGGATTTAAGTATTGAGCACTCACCAGGGCAGGAGACTGGCTTAATCACGCTGGCACTTTCAAGCGCGGATTGCGCAAAACTTTCTGATCACTTAGAAAAACTAGGTTTTAAGGTGCATCCAGCTAAAAATCGATAAATATCTTTACTGGCAAAGATAGACTTACGCTCATGTCAGGGTTGGTTTTAGCAATAGATGGTCCAAGCGGATCCGGTAAATCATCAACTGCAAAAGCAATTGCCCTTCGCGCTAATTGGAGTTATTTAGATACTGGTGCTTTGTATCGCGCTGTTACCTACCTTGCGTTAGATAAAAAGGTAGAGGCGGAAGAGGAAGTAATTAATTTATTAACATCTCATGAGATTACATTTGATACAAGCCCAGTTGATCCAAAAATATATATCGATGGCAAAGATATTTCCGAGGAGATTAGATTTCAAAGAATTAATGATTTAGTTAGCCAAATAAGTTCAATGGTTGGGGTAAGAAAAATATTACTGGATATGCAGCGTAAATATATTGCTGAAGCTCCGATTGGTATTGTGGTTGAAGGCAGGGATATTGGCACAGTAGTTGCACCTGGAGCACAATTAAAAATTTATCTGCACGCAGATATTTCAACTAGAGCTGAGCGACGAGAGCTTGAAATGAGCGAAAACATTGGCTCTGAGGGGGTTGGAAAATCATTAGCGAACCGAGATGAGATTGATTCAACACGGAAGATTTCACCTCTTATGCAAGCAGATGATGCGGCAGTAATTGATTCAACAAGATTGACATTACAAGAGGTAACAGATCAAATTTGGAAGTGGCTTAAGCAAAGAAATTTAATTGGATTGCCAACAATTGCTGTGATTGGTAGGCCTAATGTTGGCAAATCTACTTTAGTGAATCGAATGATTGGTCGACGTGAGGCGATTGTCGAAGATACACCCGGCGTTACTAGAGATCGGGTTAAGTATGAAGCTGAGTGGAATGGACGAAGATTTTTCTTAATTGATACTGGTGGCTGGGAAGTTAAACCAGAGGGAATAAGCGAGAAGATTACGGCAGGTGCTGAAGCAGCAATTGCTGAAGCAGACCTGGTTATGTTTGTAGTAGATGTTCAGGTTGGTGCGTTAGATGAAGATCAATCATTAGTTGAGTTGCTTCGCAAAAGTGGTAAGAAAGTTATTTTGGTTGCTAACAAGATTGATAACGCCGAGGATGAAGCAGATGGGTATGCATTATGGAATTTAGGGTTAGGCGAACCACGATTTGTATCAGCGCTGCACGGTAGAGGCAGTGGTGATTTACTTGATTTACTTATTGCTCAACTTCCTGAGGTTGGCTCTGAGCAGGTAGATGATGGTTTTAGAAGAGTTGCATTGGTTGGCCGGCCAAATGTTGGTAAATCAAGTTTGTTAAATGTTTTAGCCGGCGCCCCACGAGTATTAGTAGATGATGCTGAAGGAACAACCAGAGATGCAGTTGATGAGTTAATTGAATTTGGTGGATCAACTTGGAGATTTATCGACACCGCCGGAATTCGTCGTCGAGCTCACCAAGCTAGTGGCACTGATTACTACGCATCACTTCGAACTCAGATTGCACTTGAACGAGCAGAGGTCGCGCTAGTTATATTTGATGCTTCCCAAATTTTAACTGAACAGGATATTCGAATTGTCAGTATGGCAGATGAGGCTGGTAAAGCATTAGTAGTAGTAATGAATAAGTGGGATTTAGTAGATGAAGAGCGTCAATTAGTTTTAGATAAAGAGATCGAGCGCCAGCTTGAGCGATACCCATGGGCTCAGCGAGTAAACCTTTCAGCAAAAACTGGCTGGCATCGAGATCGCCTAGCTCCGGCTCTTAGAACTGCCCTAACAAATTGGGAGAAGAGAATTCCAACCGCAAAGTTGAATGCATTCTTGGGTGAATTGGTAGGGGCAAACCCGCCGCCGGTTCGTTCTGGCAAGCAGCCTAAGATTAAATTTGCGACCCAGGCTGGAACTTGTCCGCCAAAGTTTGTTGTTTTTGCTACTGGATTTCTTGAAACTGCCTACCGCAGATTTATTGAAAGGCGTTTGCGAGAGGAGTTTGGCTTTGATGGAACTCCAATCGAGGTGGCAGTTAAACTGAAGGATCGTGACAATGATTAATATTCCAAATGCGCTGACTCTACTTAGAGCGCTAGGAGTTCCACTATTTCTGTATCTATTTCTAATTGCTGATAAACCAGTGCTTAGTTTTATAGTGATTGCAGTTGGTGGCGTAACTGATTATCTAGATGGCAAGGTAGCAAGAGCGCTTAATCAAACCTCTGAGTTTGGTGCAAAATTTGATCCATCGGTAGACCGGTTGTATATCGGCGCCGTTATCTTGGCCCTAGCAAGTAAAGATTATCTACCCTGGTCACTTGTAATCGCCATTATTGCTCGTGACTTTATTCTGCTTTTAGTAGTTATTTACCAAAAGATTCGGAAAATGCCATTTCTTGAGGTAACATATTTAGGTAAGGCTGCCACATTTAATCTTCTCTATGCATTCCCATTCTTGCTACTAAAAGATACTAATTTAATCGGTCCATGGTGTTCAATCTTAGGTTGGGCCTTTGCTATTTGGGGAGTGGCACTATACTTTTACACTGGCTTGCAATACCTTTATCGAGGGCTAACATCGCACAGTGCAGTTAAAAAGGGGAGATAATGTCAAAAGTTCCAGATGATCTGCGCTATACCAAAGAGCACGAATGGGTTCAGGAGATTACTCCTACCAAATTTCGAATTGGTATTACAGATTTTGCGCAAGGCGCGTTAGGTGACATTGTTTATATTCAGCTGCCAAAATCAGATTCTTCAGTTACTGCCAACTCTGTTTGCGGTGAGGTTGAATCAACTAAATCGGTATCAGAAATCTATGCCCCAATTACTGGCAAGGTTGTTGCAGTTAACAAAAAATTAGAGTCAAACCCTGAGGTAATTAATACTGATCCTTATGGTGAAGGCTGGATTGCTGAGATTGAAATTCCAGGCGCCGCCCTCTCTGAAACCCTACTTTCTGCGCAGGATTACCAAAATCTAACGGCTTGACCATATTTCGGTCAGGCAATAGTGTCAGCCTATAGTTGAAGGTCATAACGGTTGGGGGAGTAATGGCAGACAAAGTAACACCGCCAAATGACCTAACCTCAACGCTTAATCTTCGTCAATTACGCGCTATTCCTCAATCAGTTAGAACTGATGAACTTTATAAATCATTATCAAATGAGCAACAAGATGTCGTTAGTAAGTTGCCAAGTGGTGTTGGAATTCTGTTAGCGCTGAAAGGTGCTGGAATTGGCGGCAGATATCTTCTAGATGGTGCTGAAGTTAAAATTGGTAGAGATATTAACAATGAAATATGTCTAGATGACATCACCGTTTCCAGATCCCACGCGTTAGTTTCTAAATCTGATGGTTATTCAATCAAAGATCTAGGAAGCTTAAATGGCACTTATATAAATGCAGTTGCTGTTCGTGAATCAAAGATTAATCCTGGTGATGAAGTTCAGATTGGTAAGTACCATTTCACTCTATTTGTGGGGGATAAGTAATGGCCGTTCCAGCACGAGCGTATTTAAGTATCGGTGAAGTTTTAACCAGACTTCGCTCCGAGTTCTCTGATATTACTATTTCGAAAATCCGATTTCTAGAGTCTGAAGGATTAATTGAACCGCAACGTACCCCAAGCGGATATCGTAAATTTACAACAAATGATCTAGAAAGATTACGTTTTGTTTTGCTTGCTCAACGCGATCAATATTTGCCACTTAAGGTAATTAAAGAGAATTTAGATGCAATGGATCGTGGTTTAACTCCAGCAAAAGCAGTTGGTGGAGTTGCAACCCCACGTCTTGCTGCAGCTGATGGCGTATTAACCGCTGACCAATTTGCCAGTGATAATGATCTACGCCTTACTAGATCTGAAATGCTTGCTGCTTCAAACCTAACTGATGAGCAGCTAACTGAGATTGAATCTTATGGATTAGTAACAATTCGCGGTCGACATTACGACAGTGATGGCCTTGCAGTTGCTAAGGCAGTTGCCGAGATTTCAGCTTTTGGTATTGGCGCCAGACATCTTCGTGCATTTAAAACTGCTGCTGATCGTGAAATTGGATTAGTTGAACAAGTAACAACGCCGCTTCTTCGCCAAAAAGGTTCTGATTCAAAAGCTCGGGCTGAAGAGGTTGAACGTGAGTTAGCATCACTATCAATTAGATTGCATGCTTCACTTGTTCGCGCCGGCTTGCACCGCGCTAAATAATCTTTAATGAAAAATTACCACCCGGTTGAGGTAATGGGTGTGCGGGTTGAAATGCCATCCAATCAACCAATTGTTTTATTAAAAGAATTAGATGGAGTTAGGTATCTGCCAATTTGGCTAGGAGCGGTTGAAGCCACAGCTATCGCCTTTGCTCAACAAGAGGTTTCACCCCCTCGGCCATTAACTCATGACTTATTCAAAGATGTACTGATGCAATTGGGTGCGAAATTAGAGAATGTATACCTAACTGAATTAAAGGATGGCGTCTTTTATGCCCAATTAAACTTTGAGGCAGGCCCAGCTATATCTGCACGTCCAAGTGATGCGATTGCTCTTGCTTTAAGAATTGGTGCGCCAATCATGGCAAGTGAGGATTTACTGGCAGAGGCTGGGATTGAGATCCCAGATCAGGCCGAGGATGAAGTTGAACGGTTCAAGGAGTTCTTAGACCAGATTAATCCAGAAGATTTCCTTGGATAAGTCCAACCCTCAACCTTGGCTTAAAGCATTTCGTGTCGCTCATACGCTCAGCAATCGGCCTATTCTACAATTAAGCCTTCCCCATAGAATTGAGTCCCCATGAACACCTCATCAGATATCGGTTACCGCGGAGCAACCGCATGTGTTGCTGCTGGCATTTCATATCGTCAATTAGATTATTGGGCTCGCACAGGTTTAGTTGAACCAGGTGTTAGAGGCGCAGCAGGTTCTGGCTCACAAAGACTATATAGTTTTCGCGATATTTTGGTATTAAAAATTGTTAAACGTCTTTTAGACACTGGTGTTTCATTGCAAAATATCCGAACTGCGGTTGAACATCTTCGTGTTCGTGGTGTTTCAGATCTTGAAAGCATAACTTTAATGAGCGATGGCGCTTCAATTTATGAATGCACCAGCCCAGATGAGATCGTTGATCTACTCCAAGGTGGTCAAGGTGTATTTGGAATTGCAATTGGCAAGGTATGGAGTGAAGTCGAGGGTTCACTTTCCACGCTGCAAGGAGAGAATCTTGTCGATGGCAGCCTTGTGGTTAGTGGTGAAAGTAACGATGAATTGGCCCAACGTAGAAAGCTTAAAGGCGCCTAACCAATATAATTCTTCCCTCATAGTTTGATTGGGGGAGGCATGTCATATCGATCTGATTTTGTCGATCGCCATATTGGTCCCAATCAATACCAAGTTGAAACAATGTTGCTTGAGCTTGGATTTAAGGATTTAGATTCATTTATTTCATCTGTTGTGCCACAAAATATCCATATCAAAGGTGAGATTGAAAAAAGTATTCCAGCAGGTATCTCTGAGGTAGCAGCACTTGCTGAAATTAAAGAGATTGCTTCAAAAAATCGCGTAATGAAATCTTTAATCGGTTCTGGTTACTACGGAACAATCACGCCAGCAGTAATTCTGCGAAATGTTTTAGAAAATCCTGGCTGGTATACCGCGTACACTCCTTATCAACCAGAGATTAGTCAAGGAAGATTAGAAGCAATATTTGCGTTTCAAACTGCAGTTGCTGACTTAACTGGTTTGCCAATTTCAAATGCTTCAATGCTTGATGAGGCAACTGCTGCAGCGGAAGCGATGACATTAGCAAGACGAGTTTGGCAAGGAAGTGATGATGCGGCATTTGTAATCGATAAAAATTTACATCCTCATGTTAAAGATGTTATTAAAACCCGTGCAAAACCCCTAAAAATTAAGGTTATTGAGAGTGATTTTGCTGAAGCTAAATTTGAATCTGAAATATTTGCTGCCGTTATTGCATATCCGGAATCAACTGGAAGAGTTAAAGATTTATCAAATATTGTGAAAAATGTTCAACAATCAGGCGCTCTTGCGATAGTTGATTGTGATCTACTGGCTCTAACGCTCTTTAAATCACCAGGGGAGTTCGGCGCGGACATCGCAGTGGGTTCGGCGCAAAGATTTGGTGTTCCAGTCGGTTTTGGCGGACCACATGCCGGATTTATGGCAGTTAGAAATGGTTTAGAAAGATCGTTGCCTGGACGCTTAGTTGGTCAATCAGTAGATTCACACGGCAATTTAGCTTTCAGATTAGCACTTCAAACCCGCGAACAACATATCAGAAGAGATAAAGCAACCTCTAATATTTGTACCGCCCAAGTTCTACTGGCAGTTATCTCAGCTTTCTATGCAATGTGGCATGGACCAGAGGGTTTAAGAGCAATCGCAGAGCGTATCCAGAGCTTTGCATATAACTTAAGGTCAGCTGCTAAAGACGGCGGCTTTGCTGTTGGTGAGTATGAAATCTTTGATACCGTGCTTATGAAAACTCCTAAGGCGGAAGAACTTCTGAAAAAAGCAGTTGAAAGCGGTTTTAATTTTAGATTAATTTCAAAAGATGAAATTTCCGTAAGCTTTGATGAAACTACAACCTTAGAAGACTTTGCAGCAATTCTGAATATATTTGGTTTAAAGAGTGTCCAAATTGCTTTGCCAAAGGCGCAAATTGCACGGGGGAGTAGCTTTTTAACTCATCCGTTATTTAATACCTACCACTCCGAAACCTCCATGTTGAGATATATAAGATCATTATCTGACCGTGACTTAGCGTTGGATCGCACAATGATCCCACTTGGTTCTTGCACTATGAAGTTAAATGCCACATCAGAGATGATTCCAGTAACTTGGCCAGAATTTAATTCAATACATCCATTCGCACCAGTTGATCAATCTGCTGGCTATACACAATTAATCGAGCTACTAAGTAATTGGCTTACTTCTATAACTGGATATGACGCAGTTTCACTCCAGCCAAATGCCGGATCACAGGGCGAGTTCGCTGGTTTATTAGCAATTAGAAACTATCTAGACAATAAAGGTGAAAGCGCAAGAGATATTTGCTTGATTCCATCTAGTGCGCATGGCACAAACGCAGCAAGTGCCGTCATGGCGGGAATGAAAGTGATTGTAATTGCTTGTGATGAAGATGGAAATGTTAGTCTTTCAGATCTGAAAGCAAAGATATCTGAATACAGATCTAATCTTGCAGCGTTAATGGTTACTTACCCATCAACACATGGGGTATTTGAATCAGCTATCTCTGAAATTTGTGAATTAATCCATGAAGCTGGTGGTCAGGTTTATGTTGATGGTGCAAACTTAAATGCTTTGGTTGGAGTTGCTAAACCTGGAAAATTTGGAGCTGATGTTTCGCATTTAAATTTACATAAAACATTTTGTATTCCGCATGGCGGCGGGGGACCAGGTGTCGGCCCAGTAATTGCTCGCTCACATCTTGCACCATTTTTACCAAATCATCCAGCAAATCCTGCAGCCGGTCCGGCGACTGGGCCTGGGCCAGTATCTAGCTCACCTTTTGGTTCAGCGTCGATTTTGCCAATCTCATGGATGTATATCCGGATGATGGGTGGCTCTGGCTTAACTAAAGCAACTGAAGTTGCAATACTTTCAGCAAATTACCTAGCTAAAAAGATTGATCCATTGTTTCCGGTTCTATACCGCGGTCAAAATGGACATATTGCCCACGAATGTATTATCGATATTCGCGAAATAACTAAAAACACTGGCGTAACTGTTGACGATATTGCAAAAAGATTAATGGATCATGGTTTCCATGCACCAACAGTGAGTTTTCCAGTAGCTGGAACAATGATGATTGAACCAACTGAATCTGAAGATATAAGGGAGTTAGATAGATTTTTAGCTGCAATGGAGAGTATCCGCAGTGAAATATCTGATGTTGAAGCGGGCAAAATAACTGTTGAAGACTCACCGCTTCGCCATTCACCGCACACAATGGGTGATTTGGTTAGTGATGGTTGGGATCGAAAGTACTCACGACAGGTTGCGGCGTTTCCAACTGGTGAAGATATTGGTATCGGTAGATCTGGTAAGTATTTGCCAACTGTAGGACGAATTGATGGCGTGTATGGGGACAGAAATCTAGTGTGCAGTTGTTTGCCGATCGAGGAGTTAGCCTCTAACTAGATCTTTTCTACTATACATAATGTAGATTATCGGCGATTAAACATACGCTTAAAACCATACTTACTGACCATTAGCCAAGACTCCACAATGATCAAAAGGCTCATTTTGGAATGCCCGTACTCGCGCTCAACAAATGTTATTGGCACCTGCTTTATCCCAAAACCAGACTCAACCGCTTTAAGTGCCATCTCAATTTGGAAACCATACCCTTTCGTTTCAATCTCATTAAAGTTTATTTTTTCAAGTAGCTCTCTAGGTAATACCCGAAAACCTGAAGTTAAATCCTGATATGGCAATTTCAGAATAAAGGATGCATACCAGGTGCCAACTCTAGAAATAAGTTTTCTTCGTGCCGGCCAGTTCACAACAGACCCACCTGCCATCCACCTAGTTCCGATTACTAAACTTTTCTTATTAGCTACATGTAAAAGGTCAGCCAATTGTTCAGGTTGGTGGCTTAAATCGGCATCCATCTCAACAAAATAAGCATAATTACCAGTTAATCCTTGTTTAAAACCAGCCAAATAAGCAGGTCCTAAACCAGTCTTTCTATCTCTAATTAGCACCGATAATCTTTCGATAGTCATAGATTTTGCAATCTGCGCTGTTTTATCCGGTGAACTGTCATCAATAACCAAAAAATCTACTGCATAATCTTTGGACAAGTGAATTCTTGCTGCGTCTAATCTCCCCAACAAATTTTCAATATTTTCAGACTCGTTATATGTTGGAATAAGTATCAGAACAGATTTCATTGAGGTATTTTTCTCCTTAAAAACAGAATGATTAGTAACCAAACAATACTGATACTTTCAAGATACTTTCCATATATTTGAGTCCATGTTCTACCCTCAACTGATATAACATTATCGATTAAAGTTGCCGAGTTGAATTTAGATAACTCGCTATAGACTTGACCATTATTATCAATAAAAGAAGTTACGCCAGTTGTTGAAACATATGGAATAAATCTGCCGGTCTCAATCGCTCTTACTTTTGCAATATTAAGTTCTTGTTCGAGTTGAGCTGTATCACCAAAAGTTGCATTATTGGTCTGAACAGTTAAGAAATCCCCTAAAATCTGCTCTCGAAATGAATCATTTAACAACTCATAGCAAATTAGTGTTTGAAAGGTTAAACCATTTACAGTGAATATATGATCATCAGTCCCGCCAACAAAATCTGAAACATTGTTTGCATAACTTGAGAATTTTGTAGCTATATTTCGCAGCGGCATATACTCACCAAAAGGTGTTAAAAAGCGTTTAGTGTATATTTGCTGCGCAGTAGGGTTTAGCAGGATGGATTGATTTCTTAAGCCAGCTGCTGATTTCGTTACTCCCCCGATCAATATAGGAGTCCTTAAATCAGTTGAAATTTGAGTAATTTTACTTGCCACAGTTGGTGAAGTGTTTATATCTACGTCAACAGCATTTTCAGGCCAAATTATAAGTTTCACCTTGCTTGGCTTTATCGATTTAGCCGTTTGTAAAAGGTGACGATTAAATACTTCCATAGGTTTCGCATTGAAATCTAAGCCTAGATTAGACACTCCACCTTGTATTAGTGCAATTTTAACGTTAGGCCCACTACTAACAGAGGTTGGAATAAATGCAGATAGCGCTACCAAAATTAGCAAAGTTGATCCAGTAATGAGTGTTCTACTAGCTGAGATTGCTGCAATAAAAAAGGCAACCAGCACTACTCCCCCAAATTTATAAAGATTAGATAATGGGGAGTCAACTTGTGTAAAACTAATTCGAGTCCACCCGAACCCGGTGAACGGAACGGTTCTAAGTAACAATTCAACTATTACAAAGGACGTTGCAAATGCAAATTGGTTATATCGTTTTGATTTTCCAACAAAATAAGCTGGAAAGATAAAAAATACGGCCTGGCAGAAGCAAAGAACTAGCCACGGCAGGCTACCAACATATATACCAGTCCAATGTTGAACAACTAATAGCTGTGATAAACCGAAAATGTATGAGATTAGAACCCTAGAGCCTAGCCGTGCACGTATTAATAAAAAGTACCAACCGGCCAAGCCAATAAATGCTGAAGGCCAAAAAGAAAATGGTTCAAAAGCTGTAGAAGATACCAACCCAAATATAACCGCTAAAAGGTAATTCACTTAGGTCCATCCCAGTGCACTAATTATTCGATCAATGCTTGCACCTAATCCATATTCGTTTTTTAAGTCTTCAATTTTTTTCATAGATTTTGGCTGCTTTGGAATCATTATTTGCATCTCTGGTATAGCAACATCAAGCGCGCAACTGACTAACTTTGGCGCAATTGCCGCATAATCTGCACCTTCTAATAATTTCTTACGAATATTTGCTGTTAGTCGCTCGTCACCTTCTCGTGCTGCTTGCATCACGTCAGATAGTGATGTGAATTGATTAGCAATGTTGGCAGCTCCCTTTTCTCCGATTCCACGGATTCCGGGCAATCCATCTGATGAATCTCCACGGATCATCGCAAATAATGCATACCGATCACCAGGTATTTGATATTTATCTGCAATCCATTTTAAATCTACTAAATCATGATTTGAGATACCTTTTGCAAGGTAAACGATTTTCACATCCCGCTTGTCATCTGCTAATTGGAATAGATCTCTGTCGCCAGTAACGATTCGAATTGGTCCTTGCTGCTTAACACTAAAAGTTGCCATTAAATCATCAGCTTCATAGTCATCGACACCGAGCATTGCTATACCAAGAGCATCAATCACATCTAGCAAAATTGGTATCTGGGGACCTAATGTGTCCGGCTCTTCCTCATCGCCTTCGTCATCCAGTCTATTAAGTTTGTAATCTGGAAATAGTTCTACCCGCCAAGATGGTCGCCAATCTCCTTCTAAACATGCAACCAACCGATCTGGTTTGTACTTAACAAGTAATCTTGAAGTCATATCTAAATAACCCCGAATGGCATTTACTGGTAAGCCAGATGGAGAAACCAAAGTATCTGGCATCCCAAAGTAAGCGCGATACCAAAGAGATGCACTATCTAAAAGCATCAATGTCATACAGCTGCCCCAGCGTATGCGATAACTCCCCGATCAATTTTTGTCAGCGCTTGGTCTATCACTTCTTGAAGCTGTGGTGCTGCAGCTCTTAATTGTCTTAATAAATCAATAATCTGCTTCATGTTTCTAACGAAATCGCCAACAGTTAATTCACTTCCCTTTAATATTGATGTCAAGGACTGGCCACTTGCCCACCTATTTGATGCCCAACAGAAACCAAAATCTGGTGCCCGCATAGTTTCAAGATTTAAATCACTCTCTGCATCATAAATCTTTCCATAAATTTTAGATATTGTTGCTAGTGCGATCTGAACATCACCTCTGGGAACTTTTGTGACCTCTTCATTTCTAGACTCATATACACAGCTTGATATTACTGAAACTAAGTCGGCAGGCGTGAGGGTATCAAAAACACCCGCCTGAATAGATTCAGCGATAAGCAAATCTGTTTCACCATATATCTTCGCTAGCATCTTTCCAGATTTTGCTATTTCATCATTGTTTATATAACCGAATTTATCCAAAATCACTTTAATCCGATCAAATCTCTTTGCAATTACATTAGTTCTGCTATTAATCCGCTCAGTCAAACCATCAATTTCGCGCTGTAGGCGGTGGGCACGCTCTGCTAATCGAGAGTGGTTTTCGCGATCTGGACAGCCATTTGATGGATGAGCCTTTATTCTTTTACGAATACTGCCAATCTCTTCTTCGATTTCAATCCGCTTTTTCCTATTTTTTCTACTATCAGTTTCAAGTTTCTTAATGTCAGCCCGCATCTGTGCGTATTGCACAAAATCACCAAGGTGACATTTTGCCTCACTCAGAAAAGCATCTCGCGCGATTTCATTTTTACGGATTTGCTTAGCCAAACCCACTACAGCCTTATCGGCTTGAAATTGTGCGAGTGAAGACTCCAGTGAAGTTCTAGCCCGAGCTGAACCAAATTGGGATATCAAATTAATACTCATATTGTATGTAGGTTTGAATGAACTTTTTAATGGGTATGTGCGTGTAGAAGCAAGACCGCCAACCGAGGTTGAATCTAAATCATTGTTCCACAAAATTACTGCATTTCCTTCGATATCAATTCCCCGTCGCCCGGCCCGTCCAGTTAGTTGCGTGTATTCACCTGGTGAGATTGCCACATGTCCTTCACCATTCCATTTACTTAACTTCTCTAGTACCACAGTGCGTGCTGGCATATTAATTCCTAGCGCCAAAGTTTCAGTTGCAAAAACTGCTTTAACAAGCCCTCTTTGGAACAACTCCTCAACTGTGACTTTGAAAGCTGGTAACAAACCAGCATGGTGAGCAGAGATACCTCGCTCTAGTGCATCTGCCCATTCATAGTAGCCAAGTACAACTAAATCTTCCTCGGCAAGATTTTTC
>CANLHE010000003.1 GCA_947490605.1 Actinomycetota bacterium | reverse complement strand
TCCCAATAGGACCAATTGGTAATCCTGGACAGGATGCACTTGATGCTGCAGTGAATCCAGTGTCTGGAGATTGGTTATATTTCATAACCGTAAAGCCACAAGACACTAGATTCACTAAATCTTTTGAAGAGTTTAATCTTTGGGTGAATGAGTTTAGAAAGAATGAAAAGGCAGGTTTGTTTAAATGATAAAAATGGCAGTTGCTGGGAGCCCTATTAATCATTCTCTCTCGCCACTACTTCATTCCACAGCATATAAAATATTAGGAATTGAAGCGGAATTTTTGTCTGAGGAAATCACAGAAGACAAATTTGGTGAATTTTACTTCAGCGCAAAAAATGCTGGATATCGCGGACTGGCTTTGACAATGCCGCTTAAAGAAATTTCAATAGGGTTTGTAGATAGGGTTGATCCAGTTGCAAAGCAAATAGCATCTGTTAACACCATAATCTTTGAGTCAACGGGAAGTATTGGCTTATCCACCGACTTACTAGCATTTAAAAACCTACTACGGCCATATTTCGGTAAAAAGATTTCGATCCTAGGAGCGGGCGGAACTGCGAGAGCTGCAATTGGGGCATTAAAGGGAACTGGTACCGAAGTGACTGTGTTAACAAGGTCAATTAATAGACATGATCAGTTACATGCCGCAGCAGTAGACCTCGACCTTAGCTTTCTAGATTGGCATAGGTTTGAAGAAATTCAGGATCGTGATTTAATTATTTCAACAACCCCAGCTGGTGCAACTGATGGCTTATCAATTATCTCTACTAAGGCGGATTTTTTTGAGGTTATTTACCATCCATGGCCAACCGAGTTAGCAAAGCGGTATCAAAATTTAGGCAGAACTGTTATTGGTGGATTATCACTTTTGGTTGAACAAGCACTTTTTCAAATAAACTACTTTGCTCAGAAAGAATTTGATTTTGACCAGATGCGCCAAGAGCTGTTAAAGGTAGGCCACGCAGCTATCAAAAAGTAATCCACACCCAAAAATGAGTAAAGTAATTTCTTACTAATCTTTACTGGTGATACTTGAAATTCTAACTTTTATTTTGCTTGCCCGAGTTGCCATATATGACATTAAGACCTACTTAATAAGCAACCTTGATATTTTTTTACTCTTAATATTTTTGACACCTAAGATCGCCAACAGATGGGAATTTGCTCTTATAAATCTAATCATTTATTCGCTGATCAATGTTTTAGCCAAGGGCAAGATTGGTGCTGGTGATATAAAGCTTTCAGCTATCTTGGGTTTAATGCTTGATACCTATTTCCAACTATTTAACGCACTTTCATATACTTGGATTATCGGTGGTATCTATGCGCTACTAATGGGATCAAAAACCATTGCCTTTGCACCCTTTATGATTTGCGGTACATATTTGGCCAAGATTTTCTGATTACAAGGTTAAATAGGGCGCAAGATAAGTAATTAATCTGAGATAATAATGCTCTAATTGATTGGGGAGTGCTGTGCTACGTTGGTTAACCGCGGGCGAATCTCATGGCCCTGCACTTTCGGCAATTGTTGAAGGAATTCCTGCTCACGTCGAAATCACAAGTAAAGATATTGATTTTGATTTATCTCGGCGCCGATTAGGTTTTGGGCGTGGTGCTAGACAAAATTTTGAGGCCGATAAAATTACGATCACCGGTGGAATTAGACTTGGGCTTTCTCAAGGTGGACCAATTGCAATTCAAATTGCGAATTCAGAGTGGCCAAAATGGGAAAAGGTAATGAGTGCTGATCCAGTACCCGATGAGGAAATAAAGGATTTAGCAAGAAATGCGCCATTAACTAGACCCCGCCCTGGTCATGCTGATCTAGTTGGAATGCAAAAGTTTAATTTTTCAGACGCAAGACCAATTTTAGAGCGTGCCAGTGCGAGAGAGACTGCGGCCCGAGTTGCATTAGGAGCAGTAGCTCGTGCTTTCCTTAAACAAAGTATTGGAATTGAGATTTTAAGTCATGTAATTTCAATTGGCCAAGTGTCAGTTGATGAAGATTATGAATTACCAACGATTAAAGACAAATCAAGAATTGATGAAGATCCAGTGCGTTGCGCAGATAAGAAAGTAAGTGAGGCAATAATTAAAGAAATTGAAGCGGCTCACCGTGACGGAGACACTCTTGGTGGTGTTGTAGAAGTTTTGGCGTATAACTTGCCTCCCGGATTAGGTTCACATACGCACTGGGATAAGCGTTTAGACGCACGACTTGCTGGCGCAATGATGGGAATCCAGGCAATTAAAGGAGTTGAGATTGGCGATGGATTCACCACTGCAAAGCGTCGCGGCTCAGTTGCGCACGATGAGATTGAAAAGAATAAGGCTGGAAAGATTGTAAGGCGAACAGATCGTGCTGGCGGTACGGAAGGCGGCATGAGTAATGGTGAGATATTGCGAGTTAAAGTTGCAATGAAACCGATTTCAACGGTTCCTAAAGCATTGGACACAATTGATGTTGCAACCGGTGAGGCTGCAAAAGCAATTAACCAACGCTCAGATGTTTGCGCAGTCCCAGCAGCTGGAATTGTCGCAGAGGCAATGGCTGCCTTAGTACTTGCTGATGCGGTACTTGAAAAATTTGGTGGCGATAGTGTTCAAGAAACTAAACGCAATTTTGAGAACTATATTAAAACCCTAGAAATCAAGTAATGCTAAATAAGGTTGTATTAATTGGTCCACCGGGGGCTGGGAAATCTAGTATTGGCCGTGCCTTGGCAAAGGAATTATCGATGCCATTTACTGACACTGACTCTGAGATTGAAAAAATTACACAGAAGAAGATCTCTGAAATATTTGTTGATGATGGCGAGCCTGCTTTTCGTAAAATAGAGGTAGAGGTAGTTGAAAAAATTCTTTCAGATACCTCTGGGGTAATTGCATTAGGTGGGGGAGCTCCGATAAATCTGCAAATCAAAAATATTCTTGAAAAAGCAGATTTCCCAGTTATTTTTATAGATGTTTCAATATCACAAGCTGCCACTCGAATTGGTTTTAATAAAGATAGACCATTACTTTTGATTAATCCCCGTCAACAATGGATGAATCTAATGAGTGAGCGTCGTCCAATTTATGAGCATTTGGCAACCGATGTTGTTTCCTCTGATAGCCATAAACCAGCCGAGGTAGCTAAAATAATTAGCGAAAAGCTAGCGAGCAAGATATGAGATCTTTAAGTGTGAAATCTGATCGCAACTACCAAGTTGTTGTGGGAGTCAATGGGCTTGAGTCAATTAAAGAGATATGTAAGGACCACAATAAGGTCCTATTAGTTGCTCCTTCATCGCTTATCAAATTATTTAAGTTGAAGGAGAGCAAGAATTTAACTATTTTTTCAACTCCAGATGGTGAGAATCAAAAAACGGTTGCAACTTTAGATCGTATTTGGAAAAAATGTGCGGCTGTTGGATTAAGCCGGCAGGATGCAATAGTTGGCTTCGGTGGTGGAGCTACAACAGACTTGTCTGGGTTTGCAGCAGCAACTTGGTTGCGTGGAATCACCTGGTATGCAATACCTACATCACTTGCTGGAATGGTGGATGCAAGTGTTGGCGGAAAAACTGGAATTAATTCATCAGCAGGTAAAAACTTAATTGGTTCATTCTATTCACCAGCAAGAGTGTTAATTGATCCAACCTTTCTTGAGAGACTTTCAAAGCGTGATTTATCAGCTGGAATGGCTGAAGTGATTAAATGTGGATTCATATCTGATTATAAAATTCTAAACCTTGTTCAAGAAGATGAATTGGATTATTCACAGTTAATTTACCGTGCTACTAAGGTTAAATCGAAGGTTGTTTCTAAGGATTTTAAGGAAAGTAAATTAAGGGAAATCCTTAATTATGGTCATACATTAGGACATGCAATTGAAAAAGATAGTAAATATAAGTTGCGGCATGGTGAGGCAGTAAGCATTGGAATGGTTTTTGCAGCTGAGTTAAGTAGTGAGTTGGCTGGACTATCAGAGGATGCAGTTATGTTACATCGCGAATTACTGCAGAATCACAATCTACCGATTAGCTATCCTCGGGGTCGTTGGAAAAATTTGAGCACATTGCTTCTAATGGATAAAAAAGTAAAGCAGTCAAAAGTTCGATTCATTGGAATAAGTAAAATTGGAAAACCAGTATGGTTAGAGGATGTTTCATCCAGCCTATTGGCTAAGGTTTATGAGAGAATAGCCAAATGAAAATCCTTGTCCTTAATGGCCCAAATCTTTCTAGGTTAGATCTACGCGAGCAAAAACACTATGGAGATTTTGATTACCCAGAACTTAAGAAATCGATTGAGGAGAAGGCGAAGGCTTTGGGAATTGAAGTTGAGATTAAGCAAAGCGATAGTGAAAGCGAACTAATCTCTTGGATCCATGATGCGGCAGATAAGAAGCAACCAGTAATTTTTAACCCAGCAGCCTTTACTCATTACTCATATGCAATTCGTGACGCAGTAACGATGCTAACCGCCCCAGTTATTGAGGTACATCTTTCAAATCCATTATCAAGAGAAGAGTTCCGTCATACCTCAGTTATCAGCGGGGTAGTAAAGGGTTCAATCGCTGGATTTGGCGTTGAGAGCTACAACCTGGCTTTAATTGCAATGCAAAAACTAGTTGGCTGACAAGGTAGGCTAGCCCAATAATTTTCTGATAATAATGTCGGATTTAAATTGATAGGAATGCAATGGCAACAACAAATGATCTAAAAAACGGTATGACCTTGAACCTAGATGGTCAGCTTTGGAATGTAATTGAATTTCAACATGTTAAGCCTGGCAAGGGTGGAGCATTTGTTCGAACTAAAATGAGGTCAGTACTTTCTGGAAAAGTTGTTGAAAAAACTTTTAACGCTGGCGTAAAAGTTGAAGTTGCTCAAGTCGATAAAAGAAATATGCAGTATTTATATCGCGACGGTGAAGATTTTATGTTTATGGATTCAACAAATTTTGATCAAATATCAATAAGCAAGCAGACAGTTGGGGATGCAGTCGACTACTTACTTGAGAATGCCGATGCTGTAGTTGCAATTCACGAGGGCAATCCATTGTTCATCGAACTTGCGGCTTCAGTTGAGTTAAAGATTACTTATACCGAACCTGGATTACAGGGAGACCGCTCCTCAGGTGGCACAAAACCTGCAACTGTTGAAACTGGAATAACAATTCAAGTTCCACTATTTATTAAACAGGATGAGAAAGTATTAGTCGATACTCGCACTGGCGCATATCTAGGCCGAGCAAACTAAACGTGTCTGCCCGTAGTAAGGCTAGAAAAAGAGCTTTAGATTTTTTATATGAAGCAGATATAAAGAGTGTATTAGCGGCAGATCTTTTTCAAAGTCGTGGAGCCACTGAGTTATCTCAAGAGCCATATGTATTGACAATTATTACTGGGGTTACTGATCATTTAAGCAAAATTGATGAGCTAATCATTACCTATGCCCAAGGTTGGGATATGGATCGGATGCCACCAGTAGACCGAAATATATTGCGGATTGCTATATATGAAATTCTTTGGGCAACAGATATCGATCTTCAGGTGGCATGTGATGAAGCGGTTGAGTTAGCTAAATCCTTATCAACTGATGAATCCTCAGGTTATATAAATGGCGTGCTGGGTAGAATTATAAAACTTAAGGATTCAATCGCGATTTAGGAGATTAGTAGATCCGCCTCTGCTAGATAGTCCAAGGCAGCTGATTCATTTAAGCCTAAAAGCAGGGAAAGAAACTGCAGATCATTTGCTCTGATTGTTAAAAGTTTGCCATTCCAATCCTTACGTCGATCGCCAATTGACTTTGTAAATCTGCGCAAACTTTCAGAGTTGATACTTTGATCATCTGCTAGTTTCACCAGGTTGATTGAAATACTTCTAGCCTTGGCCTCTGGTGAAATCTCCGGAAATAATTCACTTATTGGTACTTGGTAAAACTCCATGAGGGAGATTGCCTTGCGAAGTGAGATTGATCGGTCTGATCTCTCATAAGATCCAATAACTACTGCTTTCCACTTTCCGTTTGAGTTTCGCTCAACATCTTGCAAGCTCCACCCTTTTGATTTTCTAATGATTCGTAATCTGTCTGCTGGGTTATGTGTATTCATAGCCGCAGGTTAGCCACACGCAGAAATTGATGATTTTCGATATCCACAGATCCTCTGCTAATATACGGCGATTCCTTTAACGATCCGTCCAGAGAGGCGGCGAAGGAGAAGTAAATGGGTATTTTGTTATCTGGCGCCGATATCGATCGGGCTATTAAACGCATTTCACATGAAATCATCGAACATAATCAAGGAATCAATAATTTAGTATTAATGGGTATTCCAACCCGTGGTGCTTATTTGGCTGACCGGATTTGTGGCTTCATCACCGAGATTGAAGGACCGGTAGCAACCGGTGTTTTAGACATTACTCTGCATAGAGATGATTTAAGACTTCGGCCCCCTAAACCACTTCTTCCCACAAAATTGCCACCCGGTGGAATTGAAGGCAAGGACTTAGTTTTAGTAGATGATGTTTTATTCTCCGGCAGAACTATTCGCGCAGCCCTTGATGCAATTGGCGAATTGGGCCGGCCAAAAACAGTTCAGCTTGCAGTACTAGTCGACCGTGGTCATCGCGAGTTACCAATCAGAGCAGATTACGTTGGTAAGAATATTCCTACTTCATTAAGTGAGAGTGTGAAGGTTCATCTTTCAGAGTATGACGATGAGGATCTTGTGGAGTTAATCAAATGATCTCTGGCCACCTACTTTCCGCTGCAGATTTAACCAAGCAAGAGGCGTTAAATCTTCTTTCAACTGCCAAAGAGTTAGCTGCAATTACCGATGGACCAAATAAAAAACTGCCAACACTTCGAGGCAAAACTGTTGTAAACCTGTTTTTCGAAGATTCAACTAGAACTCGAATCAGTTTTGAAACCGCAGCAAAGAGATTATCTGCTGATGTAATTAATTTCTCAGCAAAAGGCTCCTCAGTTAGCAAGGGAGAAAGTTTAAAAGACACCGCCCAAACTTTGCAGGCAATGGGGGCAGATGCCGTAGTAATCAGGCATGGTAGTTCCGGAGCTGCAAAACGTTTAGCTGATACACAGTGGATCCAAGCAGCAATTATCAATGCTGGAGATGGTACTCATGAACACCCAACCCAAGCCTTATTAGATGCTTTCACAATAAAGCAGCATTTAAGAAATGATCAAGAAGATTTAACTGGAGTCAAAGTATTAATTGTCGGCGACATACTTCACTCAAGAGTTGCTCGAAGCAATGTAATACTTTTAACAAAATTAGGCGCTCAGGTAACTTTGGTCGCACCGCCCACCTTGCTACCAGTTGGTGTTAATGAATGGCCAGTAAAAATTTCATATGATCTCGATAGTGAGATTGAAAATTGTGATGTCGTAATGATGTTACGGATTCAACTTGAGCGAATGGCAGATTCATTCTTTCCAACTGAACGTGAGTACTCACGCAGATATGGTCTTAACTCGGCTCGGTTAGCAAAGCTTTCTAAAAACGCAATTGTTATGCACCCTGGGCCAATGAACAGAGGGCTTGAAATTTCAGCAGAGAGTGCGGATGATCTTAAGTCAGTAATAATTGATCAGGTTAAGAACGGTGTTGCAGTCCGGATGGCGGTTTTGTATGAATTACTCGGCGGCGCACAGATTGGTGAAACTAAATGATCAAGATTAATAATGCGAAGTTAACGGATAATTCTTTGGTTGATCTGGAGATCAATAATGGGCTTATCACAAAATTAAGTAAATCATCTGGGAAACAAACTGATGGAATTGATGCTGCTGGAAAGCTTTTGTTACCTGGTTTAGTTGATCTGCACACTCACTTACGCGAACCTGGCCGGGAAGATTCAGAGACAGTTCTTACTGGATCACAAGCAGCAGTTGCTGGTGGCTACACCGCAATCTCATCAATGGCTAATACAAATCCAGTTGCTGATACCGCTGGCGTGGTTGAACAAATATATCGACTTGGTAAAGAAGCTGGTCTTTGCGATGTTAATCCAATTGGTGCGGTAACTAAAGGTTTAAATGGTGAGCAGTTAGCTGAGCTTGGGGCGATGGCAGATTCAATTGCTGGAGTGAGAATATTTAGTGATGATGGAAAGTGTGTATCTGATCCATTAATCATGCGAAGAGCCCTTGAGTATGTTAAAACATTTAATGGAATTATTGCCCAGCATGCGCAAGAGCCAAGATTGACTATTAATGCCCAAATGAATGAAGGAAGTGTTTCAGCCCGGATTGGATTACCTGGTTGGCCAGCAATTGCCGAAGAGGCAATTATTGCTAGGGATATCTTGTTGGCAGAACATGTTCAATCAAGGTTACACATTTGCCACCTAACCACTGCAGGCGGAGTTGAGTTAGTTCGCTGGGCAAAACAGCGCGGTATTCAAGTAACGGCTGAAGTTACACCGCACCATTTATTACTAACTGATGATTTAGTTGAAAACTATGACCCAATTTACAAGGTAAACCCGCCACTTCGTACTCAAAAAGATGTGATGGCTCTCCGGGAAGGCCTAGCTGAGGGCATCATTGATATTGTTGCAACTGATCATGCACCACACCCAGCAGAGGATAAAGATTGTGAATGGCAGGCAGCAGCATTTGGAATGGTTGGACTTGAAACTGCTTTCTCAGTTGTGGTTAAAACCATGATCGAAAGTAAATTAATGAGCTGGGCAGATTTAGTAGATCGTATGTCGATTAAGCCAGCACAAATTGCAGGTTACAAGCAACAGGGTCAGGTAATTGCGGAAAATATCCCAGCTAGTTTAATTCTCGTTGATACTGCCCGGTCCTGGCAGGTTGAGCGAAATAATCTAAAATCAAAGAGTAAGAACACTCCATTTGACGGCATGAACTTACCGGCGGTAATTTCAGATGTTATCTATAACGGTAAATTAGTTTTATCCAATGGCATGATTGTAAATGGTAATCATGGATAATCGATCTACTGCATATTTAGTTCTAGATGATGGCCGGATTTTTGAAGGTCACTCATGGGCGGCAAGTGGTGAAACATTCGGTGAAGCAGTATTTTCAACTGGTATGACTGGATATCAAGAAACATTAACCGACCCTTCCTACCATAAGCAAATAGTTGTAATGACAGCCCCGCATATTGGTAACACCGGAATGAATAAGAGCGATGAAGAATCAAAAAAGATTTGGGTTTCAGGCTTCGTTGTTAGAAATCCATCACCTATTTCCAGTAATTGGCGAAGTGAAAAAAGTTTAGAGCAGGAGTTAATTGATTACCAGGTCGTTGGTATTCAGGGAATTGACACCAGAGCACTTACTAGGCATTTGCGCGATCGAGGAGCGATGAGAGTTGGAATTTTTAGTGATACTAAGTTAACGCGCGAAGAGATGGTTGTTCGGGTTCGTAAAACTTCGCCAATGAGTGGGGCATTTTTAGCAGCAGATGTATCTACTAAAGAACCATATGTTGTTTATCCACCAAAAGGGATAGCAACGAGATTTAAGGTAGCTGCAATTGATTTAGGAATTAAAGGCGCAACACCAAAGGCAATGGCAAATCTTGGTATAGAAGTACACGTTCTCCCTTTGACAACAACCTTTGAACAGATAAAGGCGCTCTCACCAGATGGGGTCTTTTTATCAAATGGGCCGGGAGACCCTGCTGCAATGGTGGATATTGTTGAGCTGGTTAGAAAAGTTTTGGTTGAGGAGATTCCATTTTTTGGAATCTGTTTTGGCCATCAAATACTTGGACGGGCATTAGGTTTTGAAACTTACAAACTTCCTTTTGGTCATCGCGGTATTAATCAACCAGTAATTGATTTAACTACTGGAAAAGTTGAGATCACAGCCCATAATCATGGTTTCGCAGTAGCTGCGCCAAAGGAAAATGAGTTCCACACTGTTTACGGAAGCGGCCGGGTAACTCATATATCGCTGAACGATTCAGTAATTGAAGGATTAGAAATGATCTCAGTTCCAGCTTTTTCAGTGCAGTATCACCCAGAATCTGCTGCCGGCCCACACGATGCTGCTTATTTGTTTGAAAGATTTGTTCAGTTAATGCAATCTCCAAAATTAGGTTTAAAGGAAGAAAATGCCTAGAGATAACTCCATAACAAGTGTTCTAGTAATTGGCAGTGGCCCGATTGTTATTGGTCAAGCATGCGAGTTTGATTACTCTGGAACACAAGCGTGCCGGGTGCTACGTAGTGAAGGAATTAGAGTTATTTTAATCAATTCCAACCCAGCAACAATTATGACTGATCCAGAGTTTGCAGATGCTACGTATATAGAGCCAATCACACCTGAAGTTATTGAAAAAATATTAGAAAAAGAAAAGCCAAGTGCAGTTTTAGCCACACTTGGCGGACAGACTGCTCTAAATGCCGCAATGGCCTTGTATGAGCGTGGGTCATTTGAAAAATATGGAACTAAATTAATTGGTGCTGATGTCGAAGCAATTAAACGCGGTGAAGATAGAGAAGTATTTAAGAAAATTGTAGAAACAATTGGGGGAGAGTCGGCTAAATCAAAAATTTGTCACTCCATGGATGATTGCTTAGCTGCTGTTAAAGAACTCAAATATCCAGTAGTTGTTCGCCCCTCATTCACCATGGGAGGACTTGGATCTGGAATTGCATACAATGAATCTGATCTTAATCAAATTGCTGGTGCTGGGCTGCGACATAGTCCAACTACTGAAGTTCTATTAGAAGAGTCAATAATTGGTTGGAAAGAGTATGAGCTCGAGGTTATGCGCGATCACAAGGACAATGTTGTAATCGTTTGCAGCATTGAGAATATTGATCCAATGGGTGTGCACACAGGAGATTCAATTACGGTGGCACCTGCCATGACACTTACCGATGTTGAGTATCAAAAGTTGCGTGATCTATCAATTTTAATCATCAGAGAGGTTGGAGTAGCAACCGGTGGGTGCAATATCCAATTTGCGGTTAATCCAACCGATGGCCGAATAATTGTTATCGAAATGAACCCAAGAGTTTCAAGATCGTCAGCACTTGCCTCAAAAGCCACAGGATTTCCAATTGCAAAAATTGCTACAAAGCTTGCTATCGGCTACACATTAGATGAGATTGAAAACGATATTACTAAATCAACCCCAGCCTCTTTTGAGCCTTCATTAGATTACGTTGTTGTTAAAGTTCCAAGATTTGCTTTTGAAAAGTTTGCTGAGGCTGATCCAAGGCTAACGACCACAATGAAAAGTGTTGGAGAAGCGATGGCAATTGGGCGCAGCTTTCCGGAAGCCTTACAAAAGGCGCTTCGTTCTCTGGAAAAAAACGGCGCAAGCTTTAGTTGGAAGGATGGGAATCTTTCTGATTTAATGAAAAAGATGGTTACTCCAACCGAATTTAGATTACAACAGGTTCAATTAGCAATGCATCTAGGCGCAACCGTTAAAGAAGTATTTGAGGCAACTAAAATTGATCCATGGTTTTTAGAGCAAATCAATTTGATTAATCTTCAGGCAAATCAAATTACTAATTCCGGGGAGATGACCAAAGATCTGCTTAAATCCTCAAAGATGATGGGTTTTTCAGATTTACAGATCGCTAACTTGAGGAATGTGCCGGAGGCTCAAATCAAACAATCTCGTATTGGTTTTAGTTTGCACCCGGTTTATAAAACTGTCGATACCTGTGCCGGTGAATTTGCAGCGCTTACTCCTTATTACTACTCAGCTTATGATGAGGAGAGCGAGGTTCTTCCGCGTACTAAAGAAGCAGTGATTATTTTGGGAAGTGGGCCTAACCGAATTGGCCAAGGAATTGAATTTGATTACTCATGTGTTCATGCATCATTTGCGCTACGCAAAGCTGGATATGAAACAATTATGGTTAATTGCAATCCCGAAACAGTTTCAACAGATTACGACACTTCAGACCGACTTTATTTTGAGCCATTAACCCTTGAAGAAGTATTGGAAATTATTGCTGCCGAAACAGTAGCTGGGCCGGTTAAGGGCGTCATCGCTCAATTAGGAGGACAAACTCCACTCGGATTAGCAAGAGGATTAATGGAGGCCGGGGTAAAAATTCTTGGTACCTCTCCTGATGCAATTGATTTAGCTGAAGAACGTGGTGCATTTGGTGAAATATTGAAGAAGAATAATTTATTGGCGCCTAAATATGGAATGGCGAACTCATATGAGGAAGCTGCTCAGATTGCAAACGGGATTGGTTATCCGGTTTTGGTAAGGCCTTCATATGTATTGGGCGGTAGAGGCATGGAGATTGTTTATGATGAAGAGTCACTAAGAGGGTTTATCGAAGCTGCAACTGCAGTAACACCCAATCACCCTGTTCTAATTGATAAGTTTTTAGATGATGCAATTGAGATTGATGTTGATGCACTATATGACGGCAGCGAACTTTACTTAGCTGGGGTTATGGAACACATTGAAGAGGCGGGAATTCATTCAGGGGACTCAGCTTGTGTTCTACCAAGCATTTCACTTAATAAAGACCTGTTAATTGAAATCAGAGAAGCTACTGAGAAGATTGCTAAAGATGTTGGTGTGCTAGGCCTAATTAATATTCAATTTGCTATTAGCGGAAATCCACAGAAACTTTATGTTCTAGAGGCTAACCCTCGTGCATCTAGAACTGTTCCGTTTGTAGCGAAGGCAACTGGGGTTCAATTAGCAAAAGCAGCTGCACTGATATCAACTGGTATTTCGATAGCAGAGTTAAGAACCAGCAAGATTTTACCTAAGTCTGGCGACGGCCATGCTAATGGAGTCTCGGTAAAAGAGGCAGTACTGCCATTTAACCGATTCAGAAGGATTGATGGAACTGGGATAGACACCGTGCTCGGACCTGAGATGAAATCAACTGGTGAAGTAATGGGCATTGCAAGCAACTTTGGATTAGCTTTTGCAAAGAGCCAGACTGCAGCATTCGGTCCACTACCAAAGTCTGGTGCAGTATTTATATCGCTATCAGAGCGGGATAAAGAACCTGGCTGGCGAGCAGCACGAGATCTGCACAATTTAGGTTTTAAGATTTATAGCACCTCAGGAACAAATGCATTTCTTTCTGAAAAAGGCGTACCATCAGAACTAGTGAGAAAAAATTCAGATAATAATTCAAACCAACTGTCGGCAAATGATGTTATTACCAAGGGGCTAGTCCAATTAGTAATAAATACACCATTAGGTCGAGGCTCAAGACATGATGGTTTTCTGATCAGAACAGCCGCAGTATCTAGGTCTGTCTCATGCATCACTACTATCCCAGGCTTTAAAGCAGCTGTTGCTGGAATATCTGCTTTGCAAAAAGATGATTTCGGCATCAAATCACTGCAAGAGTGGATGAAATAATGATTCCACAGAAGATTAATAAGAACGCAACTCAAATTAACGCAGAAGTGATTAGTAATAAAAAAGTAGGCCCCTATCACCATATGGTTTTCGCAGTTGCGGATATGGCAGCCCATTCACGACCTGGTAATTTTGTTGCGATTTCAGTTGGTGGAAGCCAGTCAGCTTTAATTTTACGAAGAGCTTTTGCGATTTATCGTGCAATTGATAAAGGTCCAATGGGCGGCAGCATTGAGTTAGTAGTTGCACCACATGGCGAAGGTAGTAAGTGGTTGTGTGCCAGAAATGTTGGTGAGTTCGTGGATTTAATTGGTCCTCTTGGAACTGCATTTGGGATACCAACAACAAATGCAAACACAATGTTAATTGGCGGCGGTTATGGTTCCGCGCCGCTTTTTGCACTTGCAGAGCTACTTAAAAATCGCGGATGCAGAGTGGATATGGTGCTTGGAGCAAGCACTGCAAATAAAATATATGCACCCCTTGAAGGCAAGCGAAGTGTTTCTTCATTAACTTTAACAACCGATGATGGCACTGCTGGCATTCATGGACAGATTAGCGAAGCTATTCCAAGATTAATTCGTGAGTTTGGAACTGAGGTAATTTATTCTTGCGGGCCAATGGGCATGCTCTCAGCAATTGCAAAGATTGCTGGTGAATTTGATCTTGCCCACCAATGTGCTGTCGAAGAGGCAATGGCTTGTGGAATTGGGGTTTGCATGACTTGTGTTGTCCCGATCAAGCATGAGGATGGCATAAAGATGGTCCGCACCTGTATTGATGGACCGGTAATGGATGGCTCGGAAATTATTTGGGATCGTAAAACTGTTTTGGATGCGTTATAGATATGAGCGCTTTAGATTTCTCTACAAAAATTGGTAGCAAAAGATTTTCTAATCCAATTTTCACTGCAAGTGGCTGCGCAAGTTCAGGGCAGGAGCTTTCACAGTTTTTCCCACTAAGTTCGCTTGGCGCAGTAGTAACTAAATCAATTATGACTAAGCCTCGTACTGGTAGAGCAACACCCAGAATGGCTGAAACACCAAGCGGCATGCTTAATTCAATTGGCTTGCAAGGCCCAGGTATTGATACATTTTTAGAGAAAGATATTCCTTGGCTGATTGAGCAACAGGCAAAAATTATTATTTCAATTGCGGGTGAAACGGTTGATGAGTATGGCGTTCTAGCGCGAAGGCTGCGAGCACTCTCTGGGATTAGTGCCGTTGAAGTAAATATTTCATGCCCGAATGTTGAGAATAGAGGTCAAGTTTTTGCTTGTCATCCAGATACTGCTATCGCAGTTATTGAATCGGTAAGGCGAAATATTGGTGGGGAGCTTCCGATAATTGCGAAGTTATCTCCGGATGTTACAGACATAGTTGAGATTGCTAGCGCCGTGATAAATGCAGGAGTTGATGGTTTGGCATTAATTAATACACTCTTAGGAATGGTTATCGATACAAACTCAATGAGGCCAAAATTAGCTGGAAAAACTGGGGGATTATCTGGACCTGCAATCAGACCAGTTGCAGTTAGAGCCATTTATCAAGTTCATCAAGCTTTTCCAAATACACCAATTGTTGGCATGGGTGGCGTGGCAAGTGGTAGAGATGCATTTGAATTAATTCTTGCCGGAGCAAGTGCTGTATCTGTTGGAACTGCTACTTTTGGTAATCCAAATGCAGCTATGCAAATAAAAGATGAGCTATCGCAATTGCTCACTAAAAATGGCTTTAATGATTTTCGAGATGCAATCGGTTTTGCTCATCGAGGTATCTAGTGAAACTACCAATAATTCTCGCACTCGACACAAAGGATGTTGCTCAAGCCGCTAGCTGGATTAAAGCTTCTAAGGAATCAATAAGCCATTTCAAAATTGGTTTGGAGTTTTATTTACGTCATGGCGCACAAGGGATTGAAAAGCTAAGAGGTGAGTGTGAATTTGAGTTATTTCTTGATCTCAAGCTATATGACATTCCAAATACTGTAAAAGGAGCAGTGGAATCTGTGTCATCTTTATCGCCAAAGTTTTTAACTGTCCATGCTGCTGGTGGCAATAAAATGATTAAGGCAGCTGTAGATGCACTTCCAAATGGGTCAATAACTGCAGTTACAGTTTTAACATCTTTTTCAGAGATTGATTTTGCTGCCATGGGCCAAAAAAATAGTATTGAAGAAACAACAAAGAGCTGGGCGCAGATGGCACTTTCATCTGGGGCAACATCGTTAGTTTGTTCTCCCTTTGAAGTAGGTGCGCTTCGCACTTTATCTAGCACCGCCACCTTAATAACTCCTGGAGTAAGAGTTGAAGGTGATGCTGCTGGTGACCAGGCACGGATAATGTCACCTAGCCAAGCAATATCTGCCGGAGCTGATCTGGTTGTGATTGGCAGATCAATTACCTCACTGTGGGATGGCTCTGATTTAAACATGCGAAAAAAGATTGAACAAATCGCCAGTACTCTTGGCTGATATGTTGCCACCTAGATTAAGCCGGCGTTCTCGGAGAAAAGCTGGGCTAAAAGCCGTAATCGCCAGGCAGGAACGAGCAAGAGTCAAGGAACAGGTTGCACTAGGTGAGATTTATTTCTTTGACCTTTTTAAAGATGAGCGCAAAGCCATCGCCCGTATGAAATTAATTGATTTACTGCAATCAGTGCCAGGTATCGGCCAATCCAGAGCTGATGTGATTTTGGAAAGAACTGGCATCTCACCATCGCGTAGAATTGGTGGTGTTGGGCATAGACAGCTAGACCTACTAAGGCAGGAGTTTCTACTGATGAAAAACTCTCGCAAAAGCGGAAACCTACTTGTTGTTTCTGGACCTAGCGGTGTAGGCAAAAGCACAATAACAAATAAATTAAGAAGTGATGATCGTTTTTTGATTTCAATTTCTGCCACAACAAGAAAAATGCGTACTGGTGAGGTTGATGGAGTGGACTATCATTTTGTTAGCGATGAGAAGTTTGATGAAATGATTAAGAAGAATGAATTTCTAGAGTGGGCTAGTTTTGCTGGAGCGAAGTACGGAACACCACAACAAGCAGTTGAGGATGCATTATTGGACGGTAAGAATGTAATTTTAGAGATTGAATTAAATGGTGCACGTCAGGTTAGAAAAAACAAACAGAGTGCAATTTTGGTCTTTATTGAACCGCCTTCCTGGGAGGAATTGACTTCAAGGTTGATAAATAGAGGCACTGAATCTGAGCATTCCACCCAAGCCCGCCTAGATCGGGCGAAAGAAGAGCTACAAGCGGCCTCTGAGTTTGACCATGTACTGATTAACCATCAAGTAGAGCAATCAGTGGCTGAACTGGTATCTTTAGCCCTTCGCTAAATCATCAAAATTTAAAGGGGCATTTCTATGACCAATCAAGCACTAGACGGTATTACTAACCCACCTATTGATGCACTGCTTGAAAAAGCTGGATCAAAATATAGTTTGGTTCTTTATGCAGCAAAGCGTGCTCGTCAGATTAATGCGTACTATTCACAACTTGGCGAGGGTTTACTTGAATATGTTGGCACACTTGTTGAGACCTATGTTCACGAGAAACCATTATCAATCGCACTTCGTGAAATTAATGAAGG
>CANLHE010000002.1 GCA_947490605.1 Actinomycetota bacterium | reverse complement strand
TGTGAAAAATGTGACGACTCCGCCACGAACTTCACGAGCTACGGTTGAGCCACGCTGACTGATTTTAAAGAAGCTATCAAGCATGGAGGTACCTTTCTGTTTTTTATACATGGTGTTTTCGACATGTAGTCAGATTCGGTCTAACAAGCCGTGGGAATGCCTTAAATCTATTGGCTACTTGGTGGTAAGCCGTTCTACGACACCAAGAGATATCGCGACAGACTGGCCTATAAGCAGCGCAAACAGCAAGGTTCCGATTCCCAATGAGCCTCCAAGGATGGCTCCAGTGCTGGCGGCAACTATCTCGATCCCTAATCTAACGCGTCCAACCCGCACCCCGGTTCTGTAATGCAATCCAGTCATCAAGCCATCACGAGGCCCGGTGCCAAGTCCGCAGGTTATATACAGTGCTGATCCGGCACCAACTAAAGCAATTCCAAATAACACAAAGAAATACTTTAAGAAAGTACTGTCAACTTCAGGAATAAAAAACAATCCAACCTCAATAGCAGCTGCGATGACAACAATATTTGCAATTGTGCCAAATCCTGGTCTTTGCCTAAGTGGAATCCAAAGTAGAAGAACTAGCACTGAAACTAAAAATGTTGATTCTCCGATATTTAAAACAGTATTGATTGATATTCCCTCTGAAAGAACCACCCAAGGTGAGTTACCAAGGCCAGTTACAACTAAAAATGCTTCACCGATTCCAAATATCGTTAATCCAAAAAAGAGAATTGCAAGTCTTTGAATATGGTGTTTACCAGTACCAAGTGACCAGGTTGAATCCGCTCGCCACGGGGTATTTGGAATTGTTCTAGATGGTCGAAGCATATTTACGATTTTTTTATATAGATTATCGCCGTTAGTTGACATGCTCACTGCTAAACTCTATCTCACAACAACTATCGATTGGGTTATCTTGAGTTTTACCTATGGCCAGGCAGTCATTATTGGATTTATTCAGGGTATAACTGAATTATTTCCAATCTCAAGCCTTGGACATGCAATTTTGATACCTGCATGGATGGGCGGATCGTTCAGAGATTTTATTAGCGAGGAAAATCAAGCATATTTATTAATCACAATCGCTATGCATCTTGCTAGTTCAGTTGCATTATTTATTGTATTCAGAAAACGATGGGTTGGCTTAATTGGTGGAAGTTTTAGAGCCCTAAAGTCTAGAAATTTTCAATCAACTCCTTTTAGAGTTCTTGGTTATATTGTGATTGCAACAATTCCAGTTGGAATTCTTGGTATTGTTTTTGGTGATTATTTTCAGAGTATTTTCGGTAAACCACAATACTCAGCAATTTTTCTAGCAATTAACGGACTTCTATTAATTACCGCTGAGAGATTATCAAGGCGCGATATTGCTCATGAGTACCATGATTCAGATGCTGAGATTGATCATCGAGTAACTGCTAAGAGTGCATTGGTGATTGGATTTGGCCAGAGCTTGGCCTTATTTGCAGGAATAAGTAGATTTGGTGTAACTATGAGTGCCGGATTACTTCGTAAACTTAATCACTCAGTTGCATCTGATTTTGCTTTCTTGCTTTCACTGCCGGTAATTGTTGGCGCTGCAATTTTGAAGCTGCCTGAACTATTTACTAGTGATGCTAAGCAGTTGCTTGGCCAGATTCTTGTAGGGTCGCTGGTTTCATTTGTCGCTACATATTTTAGTGTTTCATTTTTGGTTAGATGGTTCAAGACGAAAACTCTTTATCCATTTGCGATCTACTGCCTAGTCGTTGGCATTGCATCATTTGTTAGGTTTGCTTAGATGTTTCCGGGCTTTGGAACTGTTTTAAATATCTTAGCAATTATTATTGGTGGAACTTTAGGTGTTTTTATTGGTGGCAGAATAAGTGAAAAGTTAAGAAACTTAATTACAGATGTTTTGGGTTGTGTGACTGTTATTTCTGCTGCCGATGCACTGTCGGCTTATTGGGATAAAGACTTGCAAGACGCTATGCCTAAAGGCTGGGTAATTTTAGTTGTTGTTTTTTCATTATTAGTAGGGGCCGTGATTGGTTCTTTGCTCCGCATTGAAGATCGACTTGAGAATTTTGGATTAAATTTAAAAACAAGGTTTAGCAAAGATGGCGGATCCAATTTTGTCGAAGGATTTGTTTCTGCTTCTTTAATTTTTGCAATCGGCCCACTAGCGATCCTTGGCAGTATCTCAGATGGCATGGGAACTGGAATAGATCAGTTAGTCTTAAAAAGCACATTAGATGGCTTTACCTCCCTTGCATTCGCTGCATCTCTTGGCTGGGGCGTAGCGCTTTCCAGTTTGCCAGTAGGAATTTACCAATTTGCTTGGACTGCAATCGGTTTGTTTTTAGGTTCAATTTTGACTGACTATCAAGTCTCTGCAATGACAGCAGTGGGCGGCATTTTGCTAATTGGTATTGCCCTTAGATTGCTTAGGATCAAACAGATAGCTGTTGGCAATCTTTTGCCAGCACTTGCGCTAGCGCCATTACTATCGCTAGCTGCTCATCAATTTGTTTAAAAAGTTTTAGCGTCAATCACAAAGCGGTACTTAACATCACTTGCAACTGTTCGATCGTATGCTTTATTAATATAATCAGACTTAATAACCTCAACATCACTGACAATGTTTTTTTGGCCACAGAAGTTAAGCATCTCTTGGAGTTGAGCGATTCCACCAATCATTGAACCGGCAAGTGATCTTCTCTGGCCGAGTAATGTGCCAGCATTTATTGAATAGGGCTTACCTGGTAGGCCGATCACAACCAAAGTTCCGTCTAGTTTTAATAGTTGTAAGTATGGTTCAAGATCTAAGTCAGCTGAGACAGTGTTTAGAATTAAGTCATATGATTTGTTAAGTTTTTCTAAGCTCTTAATATCTTTTGTTACTACAAAGTGATCAGCACCCATAGATTTAGCATCAGATTCTTTTTCAGGTGAATGAGAGAAAACTGTAGTTTCTGCTCCTAATGCATGAGCAAATTTAAGTCCCATATGACCAAGTCCGCCTAAGCCCATGATGCCAACTTTTTTACCAGGTCCAGCATTCCAATTCTTAAGTGGTGAATAAAGAGTGATACCAGCGCACATAAGTGGTGCTACTCCGGCTAGATCAAGATTTGCCGGAACATGAACTGCATAATCCTCATCAATAACAAACTTATCTGAATACCCACCCATCGCAACTGTCTTACCATCGCGCTCAAGTGTGTTGTAAGTACCAGTCATACCTTCAACGCAATATTGCTCAAGGCCAGCGTTACAGCTTGCACATTTACGACAAGAATCTACGAAGACACCAACACCAATGATTTCACCAACTTTAAACTTGCTTACCTGTGAACCGATTTCAGTAACTTTTCCAACAATCTCATGACCAGGCACCATTGGAAATATTGATGGACCCCACTCTTCTCGTGCTTGATGGATATCTGAGTGACATATACCGGCAAAGTAAATATCAAGTGCTACATCTCTAGGGCGAAGTTCTCTTCTATTAAATTCGTAGTTCTCAAGTAAAGCTCCAGCTGATTTCGCGGCGTATCCCTTGGTTTTCATGTTGCCTTTCGATTAGTTATTAAACGGCAGAGATTGTTCTGACGCTGGATTAGAAATTTTCGATGTCACTTTACGCATATGGTGACGGCGGCATAAAACTTCATAGGCAACTGTTGAGGTAGTGCTTACATCGCCAACAACAACCTGTTCACCTTCCGTAACCATTTTCCCACCGACAGTTCTTGCGTTATGTGTTGCACGCTCACCACACCAACATAATGCTTCAACCTGCAATGTCTGAACCCGATCTGCTAACTCAACTAACCTCGCGCTGCCTGGGAATAATTTAGTTCGAAAATCAGAGAGAATTCCAAAAGCGAAAACATCGATCCCTAAACCATCCACAATTTTTGCGAGTTGTTCGATCTGTTCTGCAGTATAAAACTGTGCTTCATCACAAATAATGAAACTGATGCGGCCACCGATTGATAATCGTTCAACAATTAATTTATGAATATCTAGATCAACATCAACTTCTAATGCCTCAATTTGTAAACCTAGTCGAGAAGAAATTAGACCTTTGCCGGCTCTATCCTTACTTGTAAAAATAACTCCATCACGGCCACGAGAGCGGTGATTATGGGCAGTCTGAAGTGCCAATGTGGATTTACCGCTATCCATTGTTCCGCAGTAGTAGATGAGTTCGGCCATGTGGTTATTCTGCCAATATTGTCTGGATTTGTAGACCACTGTGGGCTTGTTTGATCCGTGATCTTCCACCCAATGCGGGTATTTCAAGCAAAAAGACAAGATAAGTTGGGATCAGGGATGCGGCGATTATCAAATCTGTTGCTGCCACAGCAGTTCCACCAGTAGCAAGCACATCATCCACAATTAAAACTTTCTTGCCCGCTGGAATTAAATTGGCATGTATTTCAAGGGTGGCCTGGCCATACTCAAGGTCATAACTTGTGGAAATTGTTTCACCAGGGAGTTTGCCACTTTTTCGGATTGGTATAAATCCTTTATTGCTCATCGTTGCAACTGCGGCTGCAAAAATAAATCCACGGGCTTCAATTCCGGCGATGTAATCTGCATCAATTGCCAGATCAGAAATTGCTTGGCAGCACTGCTTAAATATTTTTGGATCAGCAAGCAGGGGAGTAATATCCTTAAAAAGGATGCCTGGTTTTGGAAAATCTGGAATGTTCCGGATCAACTGCGCTGCTGATATATCCACATGCGGATTCTATTGATAACCATTGAAAATCAAGCGTGTCCGGGAGGGGAGTTGAACCCCTAAGCCCTTACGGGCACTAACACCTCAAGCTAGCGCGTCTGCCAATTCCGCCACCTGGACCTGATTTCATTTTAACGCAAACTGAATTCAATGGAAATCGCACTTATATAGGAGAATAGCCCTATGAAATTGAGCAAAGAGCAGATCATTGAATTAGAGAATGAAACCATCACACTTTGCCAGGAAATGATTCGAATTCCAAGTGTTAATCATGGCGAGGGCAAAGGCGATGAGAAAGCAATGGCTGAGTATGTTGCAAGTAAATTAGCCGAGGTTGGCATTAAAAGTGAATTAATTGAAACTGCACCAAACCGAGTAAATGTGGTTGCAAAGGTTGAAGGAGCAGATCAAAGCCGGCCTGGACTTGTTCTGCATGGACACATCGATGTTGTTCCAGTCAATGCCGCTGATTGGTCAGTTGACCCCTTTAGTGGCGTGATTAAAGATGGATTTATTTGGGGCCGTGGGGCAGTTGACATGAAAGATATGGATGCCATGATTTTGGCAACAGTCAGAATGTGGCAGCGCATTGGTTATAAGCCACCAAGAAATATTTTATTAGCTTTCTTTGCTGATGAAGAGGCTGGTTCTAATTATGGATCTCGTTGGCTAGTTAAACATCGTCCAGAAATTTTTGATGGTTATAGCGAAGCGGTCTCAGAGGTTGGTGGATTCTCAGTAACAATAACTGGCGAACATCGGCTTTATTTGATCGAAGCAGCTCAAAAAGGTATTCAATGGATGAAGTTGACCGCTAAGGGTACCGCCGGGCACGGTTCATTTATAAATCAAGATAATGCGGTAACAAAAGTTGCAGATGCTGTTGCAAGAATTGGTAAGTATGAGTGGCCTCAATTAGAAACGAAGACTAGTAATATCTTTTTCCGGAAAATTGCTGAACTAACCGGTGATAAATATGACCCAAAGAATGTTAAGCCGCTACTGCATCATCTTGGCGATGCGGTGAAGATGCTTGGTGCAACAATTTCAAATACTGCAAATCCAACAATGCTAGAGGCTGGCTACAAAGTAAATGTGATCCCGCAGAGTGCAAGTGCGATGGTAGACGGAAGATTCCTTCCTGGTCATGAAAATCAGCTTCAAGAGACAGTTAGAAAACTTGCTGGCGATGATATTGAGATTGAAATATTAACTCGTGATATTGCACTCGAGGTTGAGTTTGCTGGCCCGTTAGTTAAAGCTATGTGTGATGCTATTTCTGGTGAGGATTCTGCCGGAATTCCAGTTCCTTACTTGATGAGCGGTGGCACAGATAATAAAGCGCTGCATGATTTAGGAATTGTTGGTTATGGATTCTCTCCTCTTAAGTTACCAAAAGATCTTGATTTCTTTGCTCTGTTTCATGGTGTAGATGAACGTGTACCAATTGATGGCTTAAAGTTTGGAGTTCGAGTTCTGTACGAATTTTTGGAGAATGTTTAACTAGAGGCTGAAACCTCATTTAATGCTTGTCTAACCTGTTCAGGTAAAGTTATTTGTTCAACAGTAAGAATTCCACGTAGTTGCGCACCAGTTCTAGCTCCTATTAATGCGCTCGTTACTCCTGGTGCATCTCTAACCCAGGAGAGTGCTACCTCAAGAGGTGAGTAGCCCAATCCTTCAGCTGCTACACAAACAGCTTCCACAATTTGTTGGCATCGCTCAGAAAGATATGGCTCAACAAAATTAGCAAAGTGTGGTGAAGCGCCTCGAGAATCAGATGGCACGCCGCCTCGATACTTACCAGTTAAAACTCCTCTTCCTAGGGGTGACCAAGCTAAGAAACCAAGATTTAGTGCTGCCGAGGCAGGAATTACCTCCTCCTCTGCTTTTCTATTTAGCAAAGAGTATTCATTCTGCGCTGAGGTAATTGCAGCTTTACCAAAGATTGGGTTTTGCAGTGTTGCACTTCTTGCAAGTTGCCAGCCATTGAAATTGCAAACACTCACATAACGAGCTTTTCCAGAACTGGTTGCATAATCAAGCGCGGATAAAGTCTCTTCTAGGGGAGTATTTTTATCCCAAGTATGGATTTGCCAAAGATCTACATAATCAATATTTAATCTACTTAAAGATTTATCTAAATCAGAGATTAATTCATTACGAGAGTTATTTACTTGGCGATTACCATCTTTAAATGTTAAGCCACCTTTGGTTGCAATAAAAAGGTCATCTCTTTTTACTAACGTGCCAATAAAACCACCGAGAACACGTTCAGCGTCACCATCGCCATAAACGGCTGCGGTATCAACTAAATTTCCACCGGCTTCAACAAAGTACTGCAACTGTTGGGCAGCTTCATTTTCATCAGTATCACGACCCCAGGTCATAGTTCCTAGTCCGAGTCGGGAGATCGATACTCCACCTAATTTGCGACGTTCCATGGCTGGCAGGCTAGCAACAAGAGGGGGAAAAGATCGGTAACCTTGCCAAATGCCGATTATCTATCTTTTGCGACATGCCCAGTCTGTGGCCAACACCAAAGGCATTTTAGCTGGCCAGGATGACTCAGTTGAGTTGTCAAAAGCCGGTTTTAAACAAGCTGAATCGCTTATTTCTTATCTTTCAGCAATCAAATTTTCTAAAGTTTATTCCAGTCCGCTTACTAGGTGTATACAAACAATTGCACCGTTTATGGAGAAAAATTCAAAAATTGATTTTCAGGTAGATAACAGAGTAATCGAAATGAATTATGGAAAATGGTCTGGCAGAAAGCTTGCGGTGTTGAGTAAAGATCCCAAATGGAAGAATGTTCAAAATAATCCGGCCGCTTTCACTTTTCCGCAAGGAGAAAGTTTTAAAAGTATGCGCAAACGGGTAGATCTTGCACTTGCTGATCTGAAGACTAAGAAAGGCCCAATTTTAGTTGTAACCCATGGGGACATCATCAAGATGGCTATAACTTCATCTCTTGGATTGCCAATTAATCGTTTTCAAAGCTTTGTAGTTGAGCCTGCGTCGCTTACGATAATCAATCTAGAAAAGTCTGGTACCACTATTTTGCAGAGTAATTTTAAGGTATCTCAAACAGTAATCTCAAAATTTGATTCAAATTTACTTGGTGGCGGAAACATCCTTACTGGTGCCCGCTGGTGGAGGAGATAGTGCCGCGTATTATTTATCGTCACGAACCAGCAACTAGGTTTATTGTCAGTGCAATTGGTGACCCTGGCCAGCGTCAATTTTTCATTCAAGTAAAATCTGTCGATGGACTTAACTCTGTAACCATAGAAAAGAGTCAGGTGATTGCATTAACTGAGAGATTAGAAGAGTTAGTGCGTGAATTGCGTCGAGGTAAGTTAGCTTCGCCAGAAGTAATCTCTGCCGCACCTGATCTTGATAACCAACCTATGGAGTTGCCAATTGATGAGGATTTTCAAGTAGGAGTAATAAGTATTACTTGGGAGAATGAGTTAGTAGTAGTGAATATACAGGCAGCTTCACAAGATGATGATCTTATTTTAGACGACATAGATATGGGCCCAGATCTTTTAATAGCCACACTTAATATTGCGCAAGTAAAAGGTTTCTGTGAACGTGCGATGAGTATTGTGAATGCTGGCCGAGCAGCCTGTCCATTTTGTGGACTTCCAATTGATCCACTTGGCCATTTGTGTCCTCGGGCCAATGGTTATCGCAGATGAAAGATGTAACTGATTTAATTTTGAACGGAAACTTAACTGTAGTTGGCCGTCTAGTAGATGCTTCGAATGCAACCTTATTAGCTAATGTAGAAGGCAGCGATCCATTAATAGAGGTAATCTACAAACCAGTGGCTGGCGAGAGACCACTGTGGGATTTTCCAGATGGAAACCTTGCCAACCGAGAATATTCCGCATATTTATTAAGCGATCTTGCAGATTTTAATATCGTTCCATACACAGTATTACGGGAAGGACCATTCGGATTTGGCATGGTTCAAGAGTGGATCAAGGTAGATCAGAACATTGATGTGGTTGAGTTCGGCCAAAGGTCCGATCACCAACTACGCAAACTTGCCCTCTTTGATGCAATTATTAATAACACCGACCGCAAATTCGGGCATTTATTGGTTGATGAAAATGGAGTACTTAAAGGATGCGACCATGGCGTGGCATTTCATTCTGAGGACAAACTAAGAACAGTCCTATGGCAGTTTTCCGAACAGTCCTTTTTGCCAGAAGAGTTAAGTCTTTTAAATAATGTTAAATCAATTGACCTCAATGAAGTTTTTTCAAATTATCTAACTAAAGAAGAGGTAGCTGCGATAACAAGTAGGACTGATAATCTAATTAGTAGTGCTAGGTTTCCGGAGCCAAGTGAGGCTTGGCCAGCAGTCCCATGGCCACCGGTTTAAGCGAGGTAGATAACATGAAAACATGGCCAGATCTTTATTTACCAACACTTGATTTTAACGATTTCCCGACTTTGAAATTGAAGGACTCTAATTCTGGTGAATTGAAGGCAATTATGGGTGATAGTTTTAAAATGTATGTCTGTGGAATTACTCCCTATGATGCTACACACTTAGGGCATGCTGCTACTTACCTTAGTTTTGATCTAATAAATCGTTATAAACGTCTTTCTGGCTCAAAGGTAAGTTTTGTTGAGAATATTACCGATATTGATGATCCACTTTTTGAACGTGCTAACCGAGATAAAATTGATTGGCAATTTCTTGCTAACGCTCAGATTGATCTTTATAAGTCTGATATGACAGCTCTTAGAATTTTACCTCCAACGAATTTTGCAAAGGTAACTGACTCAATCGATATCATCGAGAGATTTATTCAGAAGTTATCGCATAATGGACATCTTTATGAAATTTCTGGCGACCACTACTTCTCGGTTGAACCATTTTTAGAAAAATTGCCATTACAAGTTGATGCAGCAATAAGTATTTTTGCTGAGCGTGGGGGAGACCCAACTAGAATTGGTAAGAAGCACCCATTGGATCCAGTTATTTGGTTAGCAAATCGTAATAATGAACCAGGGTGGCAGAGCAACTTAGGATTTGGTCGTCCGGGATGGCATGTTGAGTGCACAGCTATCGCTTGTGAGTTCCTAGATGATAAAAATAGTGATCCAATAATTGATCTTCAAGGTGGTGGAAGTGATCTTATTTTCCCACACCATTTTATGAGCGCACAAATAGTTAAAGCTGCATATGGTCGGGATTTCGCAAAATACTTTGTGCATGCGGCCATGATCGGTTTAGATGGTGAGAAAATGAGCAAGTCAAAGGGAAACCTAGTATTTGTATCAAAATTATTAGAAGCAAAAGTTGATCCAATGGCAATTAGGTGGGCGCTCCTAAAAGGTCATTATCAAGAAGATAGAGCTTGGAGTAATGAATTACTTAAAACAGCAGATTTAGAAATTAATCAGATTCGTCGTTCACTTTCTCAAAGTGAAGTTAGTGATTCAACGGAGTTAGTTAGTGGTTTGATTTTTGATATTTCAAATAACCTAGATACTCCGTCAGCTTTAAAACGATTATTAGATTGGTCGAGAAAATCTGATAATAATGGAGATGTTAATCAAAGCGGTTTAGTCTCTAGAGCAATTGATTCACTGCTTGGTTTAGCACTGTAATTGAGTTTGCCGCCGATTTATTAAGGTAAACTAGGGCAAATGAACTCTCTTCGCTCTGCTTTGAAGCAGCGGGTTGTTATTGCCGATGGCGCAATGGGCACTATGTTGCAAGATCAAAATCCAAGCCTTGAAGATTTTCAAAATCATGAAGGCTGTAATGAAATTTTAAATATAACTAGGCCAGATATCGTTAAAGCTGTTCATGCTGAATATCTTGATGCTGGCGTTGACGCGATAGAAACAAATACTTTTGGTGCAAATTTTGCTAATTTAGCTGAGTATGGAATTGAAGATCGAATTTATGAACTGGCTTTTGCAGGTGCAAAAATTGCAAGAGAGGCAGCAGATGAATATTCAACTAAAGAGAACCCAAGATGGGTACTGGGTTCACTTGGCCCCGGCACGAAACTACCAACACTTGGTCACACAACATATGAAATATTAAAGCAATCTTATGAAATAGCTTCAAAAGGTTTAATCGAAGGTGGCAGTGATGCGCTACTCATTGAAACAACACAAGATTTGTTACAGGCAAAGTCAGCCATAAACGGAGCAAGGGAAGCGATCAAGAAATCAAAAAAAGATATAGTTTTGATTGCCCAGGTAACTGTTGAAACTACAGGCACGATGCTCATGGGTTCAGAAATTGGGGCGGCTTTAAATGCACTTGAACCACTTGGAATTGATTTAATTGGTTTAAATTGCGCGACTGGTCCTGCAGAAATGAGTGAGCACTTAAGAGTTTTAAGTAAGGGCGCAACAGTAGGAATTTCGGTAATGCCAAATGCTGGTCTACCGATTCTCGGTGAAAATGGTGCACATTATCCATTATCACCAAGTGAGTTAGCTAAATCTTTAAAACAGTTTGTTGATGAGTACAAAGTAAACTTAGTTGGTGGATGCTGCGGCACAACACCAGCGCATCTAAAGGAAGTTGTCACACAACTGCGCGGTAGCAATAATGCAGCGAGAATTGTAAATCGAGAATCCGGCGCCTCATCTCTCTATCAATTTGCACCATTTAGACAACAAAATACCTATCTTTCAATTGGAGAGCGTACTAACGCAAATGGATCTAGGGCGTTTAGAGATGCACTACTAGCTGAAGATTGGCAAAGTTGCGTTGAGATCGCACGGGACCAGATAAGAGATGGTGCTCATATGTTAGATCTTTCAGTTGATTATGTTGGGCGCGATGGTGTTGCTGATATGAAGGAACTAGCATTTCGATTTGCAACAACTTCAACGCTACCAATTGTGTTGGACTCGACAGAGCCAGCAGTTCTAGAGGCCGGGCTAAAGCAATTGGGCGGTAGATCGGTAATTAATTCAGTCAACTATGAAGATGGAGATGGACCAACCTCTAGATTTGCAAGGATCATGCCGTTAGTAGTTGAGCACGGCGCAGCTGTAATAGCGCTGACAATTGATGAAGATGGTCAAGCACGTGATTCAATGTGGAAATTAAAGGTTTCTAGGCGCTTAATCAATGATTTAACTAAAAATTGGGGCATGAAAGTAGAAGACATACTTATTGATTGCTTAACTTTTCCAATTGCAACCGGACAAGAGGAAACGCGACGGGACGGCATCGAAACAATAAACGCGATTAAAGAGCTAAAAGAAGAGTTTCCTGGTGTACAGACAACTTTGGGTGTCAGTAATGTTTCTTTCGGACTTAACCCTGCTGCAAGAATCGTTTTAAATTCAGTTTTCCTATCAGAGGCTGTTAAAAACGGACTGGATTCAGCAATTGTTCATCCATCAAAAATTACACCGATTAGTCGTATTCCTAAGGAGCAACTAGATGTTGCGATGGATTTAGTTTACGACCGTAGAAGGTTCGATCAAAATGGAGATATCGAATATGACCCACTTTCAAAGTTTTTACAATTATTTGAGAATATTGAAGTTACCTCTACTAAGGAGAGCAGAGCCGCTGAACTTGCCGCGCTTCCACTTGATGAAAGATTGCAACGCCGAATAATTGATGGCGAAAAAGTTGGGTTAGCAGATGATCTGAAAATCGCATTAGATTCAAAGATCCCAGCACTCACAATAATTAATGACTACCTACTTTCTGGAATGAAAACTGTAGGAGAGTTGTTTGGTAAGGGCGAGATGCAGCTTCCATTTGTTCTTCAGTCGGCAGAAGTTATGAAAACAGCTGTTGCCTATTTGGAGCCCTTTATTGAAAAAACTGATGATGAAGGTAGAGGTAAGATACTTCTGGCCACCGTAAAAGGTGATGTTCACGATATTGGTAAAAATTTAGTAGATATTATTTTGTCTAATAACGGATATGAAACAGTTAATATCGGCATAAAGCAAACAGTAAATCAGATAATTGATGCAGCAGTAGCTAATAACGTTGATGTGATTGGTATGTCTGGTCTATTAGTTAAATCAACTGTAATTATGAAAGAGAATTTATTGGAGTTGGATTCAAGAGGGCTTTCAGAAAAGTGGCCGGTAGTTCTCGGCGGCGCTGCATTAACCAGATCTTTTGTTGAACAGGATCTAAATGAAATATTTCCTGGAACAGTTCGCTATGCGAAAGACGCTTTCGAAGGTCTTAAATTGATGGATACTTTGATGGGAATTAAACGTGGCGTGCCTGGAGCTCAACTGCCACCACTTAAAGAAAGACGCACATTAAAGACTAATCGAAGTGAATCCACTGAGGTTGATTTGAAGAGAAGTGATGTGTCTGAGAATAACCCAGTTCCATCTGCGCCGTTTTATGGTTCTAAGGTAGTTAAAGGTGTTGCACTTGCCGATTATGTTGGGATGTTAGACGAACGAGCTTTATTCCTTGGTCAGTGGGGATTAAAAGGCAAAGATTTTGAAACTATGGCAGAGCAACAAGGTAGACCGCAATTAAGGTCATTGTTAAATGATGTTCAATCTAATGGTTGGCTTAATGCTGCAGTTGTATATGGATATTTTCCTTGTTATAGCGATGGTAATGATTTAGTTGTTCTTCATCATGAAGGAAATTTAAAGGGAGAAGAGAGAGTCAGATTTACATTCCCACGGCAAAGTCGCGATCGTAGATTGTGCTTATCTGATTTCTTCCGAAGCAAGCAAAGTGGTGAGATAGATGTTGTTAGTTTTCAATTTGTTACTATGGGGCAGTCGATTAGTGATGCCATAAGTAAGTTATTCAATGCAAATTTGTATCGTGAGTATTTAGAGCTACATGGTCTTTCCGTTCAATTAACTGAGTCCTTAACGGAACACTGGCATTCAAGGGTCCGCGAGGAGCTTAAAATAAATGGATCAGACTCTAAGGATTTAAAAGCAATTTTTGACCAGGGATATCAGGGGTCTCGTTATTCATTTGGCTATCCAGCATGCCCAGACCTTGAGCAACAATTGCAAATGTGTGAATTGTTAGAGCCAGACCGAATTGGTATCTCGTTGTCTGAAGAGTTCCAACTTCATCCAGAGCAATCAACATCTTCAATCATTCTGCACCACCCAGAAGCAAAGTATTTTAACGCTTCATGAGTGCAATTCTTTTTGATATGGATGGGACATTAATTGACTCTGAGCCATTATGGTTACAGGCAGAGATCGAGGTAATGGCTGAACTCGGTTGCCATTGGGATCAAAAAGATCAAATAAATTGTCTTGGCGGTCCAACGGAGCGCACTGAAAAATACATGCAAGAGCGCAGTAATAATGTAAAACCATACGGGTATTTTGGGAAGAAACTGGATGAGATGATGGAGATCAAACTTGCGAATGAATTAGTAATTATTCCAAATGCACGAGAGCTTTTACAGGATTGCAAGTCTGCTGGCTTAAAAATCGCACTTGTGACAGCTAGCGCTGGAAATCTCATGAGAGCTGTACTTAAAAAATTTCCGCTCGGCTTTTTTGATGTAACTGTCTCAAGAGACGATGTAGAAAAATCAAAACCTGACCCAGCGCCATATTTACTTGCGGCAAAATTGCTAGGAGTTAAAAATGAATTTTGCGTTGTTTTTGAGGATTCTCCTACAGGAGTTGAATCTGGCTTACGATCCGGTGCTCAAGTTATCGGGATACCGCATTTAACCCAGTTGACTCCTCATGAGAATTTGCGAGTAATAGAGGCAATAGCTGATGTAAATTTTGCGCAACTTGTTACCTGGTACCCATTTCTAACAAGTAGACTGAACTCAAATGATTGATCGTAATTTCAAATATGGAGACCGGGTTCAATTAACCGATGCTAAGGGAAAGTTATATTCAATTACATTAACAACTGGTGCTGAGTGGCACACTCATAAAGGCATGCTAAAACATGACGATTTAGTTGGGCTTCCAGAGGGATCCATTGTGGCAACTAATGGTGAGTTGAAATTTCAGATTTTCCGACCTTTACTCGCTGATTATGTTCTTTCGATGCCAAGGGGAGCAACAATTGTCTACCCCAAAGATGCCGCAATGATTATCGGAATGGCAGATATTAAGCCTGGTGTAAGAGTATTAGAGGCTGGAGTTGGATCGGGTGCTCTCAGTATTTCAATTCTTCGTGCTATTGGTGAAAGTGGTTTTTTGCATTCTGTAGAAATTCGTGAAGATTTTGCAGAGATTTCAAAGAAAAACGTTCAGAGTTATTTTGGTTCAGAGCCACAAAATTGGCAACTAACTATTAGTGCCTTACAAGAACAAAAATTTGAAGCTGATTTTGATCGGGTGATACTAGATATGCTCAGTCCTTGGGATTGTGTAGAAACGGCCGCAAATGCATTAGTACCGGGTGGTGTTTTCATGGCATATGTAGCAACAACAACGCAGTTATCAAAAATTGCAGAGGCAATAAAAGACTCTGGTAATTTCACTGAACCAGAATCATCCGAAACAATTGTTCGCGGTTGGCATCATGAGGGCTTGGCGGTAAGGCCACAACACAGGATGATTGGACACACTGGGTTTCTTATATTTGCACGCCGGATGGCGCCCGGAGTTCCAGTTTTACAACGTCGCCGTCGCCCCTCAAAAGGGTCATACGACGTTATCGAGTAATTAGCTAACTTTTACTAGATCAACTACGAAAATTAAAGTTTCGTTTGGTCCAATTGAAGATCCAGCACCACCAGCGCCATAGCCAAGATCTGGTGGAATAACTAATAAACGGCGTCCGCCTTCTTTCATACCAGGAATTCCTTGTTGCCAACCTGCAATAACGCCACTTAATGGGAAGGTTGCAGTTTGTCCAGAATCCCATGAAGACTCGACTAAATTTCCAGTACTCCAAGCCATTAATGTGTAGTGAACTTCTAAGGTAGATGTTGCAATAGCTTCCTTACCAGTTCCAACAAAAATATCTTTTTGCTCGAGAGTTTTTGGAACATCCCCAGAAGGTGCTGAAATTGTTGGTTTTGAGCCTTTTGAGCCGCCAATCTCTGGAATTGATGCAGATGATGATTGTGTTGAACCGGTCATTGGATTTACGCCTCCATCAGTAGAACAGGCAGCTAAAAGCAGCATAGGAGCAATTAATAGGGTGACTTTTCGGAATTTATGCATAGCCAATCTTATCAAAGATTTTACTAATGACTAACCTATCACCATGAGTTCTCAGAAAACCGAAAGGTTAATCAATCTAACCTTGGCCTTATTGGCTACCAAACGATACTTAACTAAATCAGAAATTTTTAAGAGTGTTACTGGGTATAGCGGATCACCCGAAACTATGGAGCGGATGTTTGAACGGGATAAAGATGAGCTGAGAAATATGGGTGTGGAGATAGAGGTTAAGGGGCTCGACCCACTTTTTGAGGACGACCAAGGATATTTAATTCGAACCGAAACTTTTCAACTAAATGGAAATGAATTTGCATCTGATGAGCTTTTATATTTAACAATGGCTGCCAATTTATGGCATGAATCGGCTCTGGGTAACGATTCTAAGGCAGCACTTTTAAAAATTCAGTCTTTAAGTGGTCCAATTGAATTTAACTCATTCAACTCTCCGGTAGTCAGAGACAATGAGAACTCACAAATGCTTGCAACGGCTTTTGAAGCGATCGAAAAGCTTAAGAAACTTTCTTTTAAATACAATGGGAGCCAGCGAAGCGTTGAGCCATTGGGTATGTTCATGAGATCTGGATTTTGGTACTTAGTAGCTCAAGATGAAAAAGTTATAAAAGCATTCAAGCTGGTAAGGATAGAAGCGGAAATTTCATCTGAGGACGTAGTCTTTCTGAAGCCAGAAGGTTTTGACTTAAATGACTATCTGAAAAAATATAGCGAGGAAGAAGTATTTGAGGCCGAGATTCTAGTTAGAAAAGAGCAGGCATACTCGCTAAGAAGTAAGCACTCAGCAAAGGAATATGACTCTGAATGGGATTTAATGTTTGTTCCGTATAGTTACGAGCCAGAAATTATTGAGATCTTATTATGGCATGGTCAGAATATTATTGTTAAAAAACCTCTATCGCTTCGTAACTCAATTATTTCTCGGCTAGGGGAGTTTATTAATGGTTGATAATGCGGCAATACGAGCACTTCGAACTATGGATCTCATTCCTTACATCTTGGAAAATCCAGGGATATCAATTGGTAGTTTGGCCGCAAAGTTTTCGGTAACTGAAAAACAGGTCGAAAACGATTTGCAACTTATTTTTATGTGTGGCTTACCTGGTTATACGCCTTATGAGCTTATCGATATAGTTTTCGAAGATGGAATTGTTTCAGTTATAGACCCTCAAGTTCTAGATAAGCCAAGAAGATTTAATAAGAGTGAATTAATCGTAATTGCATTAGGTCTTCAGATATTAATTGAAATCAATAAATCTAAGCCCACACAATTGGCTAAATTACAGGCTTTATCAAAAAAGATCTCAAAATTGGGAAGTAGCAACTTGATAACATTTGACCCGTTGGCAACTAATTCAGTTTATCTTGATCTAATTGTGAAGGCCATATCTGAGAAAAAGCACTTAGAGATTCAATATAATTCGCTTATAAAGGATAAGAAGACAAGACGGGCTATAGATCCTCAGAGTCTTTACTTTCTAAATGGTAACCTCTATTTATCTGCCTTTGATCTGGATGCCCGATCTGATCGTGTTTTTAAAGTTGATCTAATAGAAGATTGCCTGGTTACTGATTTCAAGGATCATAATAATTCAAGTGAGCCGACAAAATTGTTCGAGGTGGTTTTAGATGTAGAGAAATCTCATCGCAATTTCATAGAGCGAAATTCTTCAGTGATTTCTTCGTCGCAAGAAACAGGGGATAGATTTGAAGTTCATATTCAAATAAGTAATATTGAGTGGCTAAAGCGAAGTATTCTAAGTAATGCCCCAGGAATTACCGTTACGTCCCCAAGTCTGTTCGCCAGCGAATTGCTTGAATCCGCAAACTCGGTTCTAGCCCTATACCAGGCTTAATTTCGCGTTTAGGGTAGGCTTTATCTATGAACTCACTTAAACCTTGGCACTTACTCGTTTTAGCAGTTGTTTTTGTCGTACTCTTTGGATCAAAGCGGTTACCAGATTCAGCTAGATCCCTTGGTAGATCACTTCGTATCTTCAAGAGTGAAGTAAGAGAGATGAATAAAGAAGACTCAGCAGGGGATAAAAAATCAGATCCAAACTCTGATAAGTAATTCTTATGAGTAAACGCCGTGGCGGCAATATGCCACTGCTAGATCACATTCGGGAGTTTCGAGACCGATTAATCAAATCCTCTTTTGCAGTTCTCTTGGGTTCCATTTTTGGTTGGATTTATTATCAGAAAATAATTCGGTTACTTACAATGCCATTTTGCGATATCGGAGTCTCGGCAACTCCAAATTTAGATAGCTGTGGTGATCTATATGTAAATGGGATTCTTGGCCCGTTTAATTTGCAAGTTAAAATCGCATTACTATCCGGTTTAATATTTTCCGCACCGGTATGGATTTATCAAATCTGGGCATTCATAACCCCTGCCTTGCACAAGAAGGAGCGAAGAGTCACCATCGCATTTGTATCTGTTGCAACACCTTTGTTTTCATCTGGAGCCTATCTTGCTTATCTAATTCTTCCGCATGCAGTAGATGTTTTGCTTGGATTCACACCTAATAACCTTGGAAACCTTATTCGCTTTGATGAGTATCTTGATTTTGTTCTAAGACTAATTCTTATATTTGGTATTGCATTTGTTTTACCTCTTTTCCTAGTAGCGCTTAATCTTTTGGGTGTTCTATCTGGCAAAGCAATCCTTAAGCCTTGGCGTCTTGCAGTATTTCTCTGTTTTGTATTTACTGCATCCTTTACTCCAACTCCAGATCCAGTGACTATGACATTGTTGGCTATCCCTCTTTGTTTGTTGTATTTTGCTAGTGGCGTTTTTGCGCTGCTCGTTGATAAAAAGCGAAATAAAAAAGATAGTAATAAAACGGGACTATCCGCAATTAATGAACCTGAAGAAATATAATGTGGCTGGTAGTTTGTAACTCAAGTGCAGGCAAGGGAAAGGGAAGCACTCTTGCTCGAGAACTCATTAAATTGTTATCCGACAGTGGTCTAGAGAACAAGCTAATTGATTGTGATACTTTTACTGATACAAGGATTTTGCTGGAAAAAGAGATTCAAACTAATCGTTATAATTACCTAATTGCAGTTGGTGGGGATGGCTTAGTTAATCTCTGTTTGCAGATGGTCGCTGAGAAACCGATCTGCCTTGGAGTAATTCCGGCCGGAACTGGTAATGATTTTGCAAGGGCTACGGGGTTTAATGGTAAATCAGTTGCTGAAATTTTTTCAATAATCTCTAAATCTAAACCTATAAAAATTGATCTTGGCAAAGCGGAATCGGCAGATGGGTCCAAATGGTTCGTACAAGTTCTCAGTACTGGATTTGATGCAATTGTTAATTCGCTTGCAAATAAAATGGTTTGGCCGCGAGGTAAATCAAAATATACTATTGCCACAATTTTGATTCTCTCAAGATTTAAATCAATACCTTATAAGGTTGAAATCGATGGAAAAGCTTTTGAACAAAATGCAATGTTGTTAGTTGTTGCTAACGGTGAGAGTTATGGTGGGGGCATGAGGATATGTCCTGGAGCATCAAACTCAGATGGCGTATTTGATATTTTAATAGTCAGGCCAGTTACTAAAATTGTGTTACTAACAATTTTTCCAAAAGTATTTAGAGGTAACCATATTCCGCACCCAAAAATTGACGTGTATAAGGGCAAGCATGTGAAAATATCAGGCCCAACTGTTTCTTATGCAGATGGAGAGTTCGTATCCCAGCTGCCACTTGAAGTTACTAATGTTCCAAATGCTCTTACAACATGGCTTGCGCCATGAGTCTTTCTCCTTCTGAAAGTTATGCTCGAGTAAAAGCTAATGGTAAATTTCCTAAAACGAGAAAATTTGCTGAAGGTTTTCCATTTGAATTAGATGAATTTCAGATCAACGCTTGCCACGCCCTTGAGAGCGGTAAGGGAGTTCTTGTTGCAGCTCCAACCGGTGCTGGCAAGACTATTGTCGGCGAATTTGCTGTCGACTTAGTAATTAACAGCGGTGGTAAGTGTTTCTATACGACGCCTATAAAAGCATTATCTAATCAAAAATACTCTGAGTTAGTTTTAAAATATGGTGAATCGAAAATAGGCCTTTTGACAGGCGATACCTCCATTAATTCAGAGGCACAAATAGTTATTATGACAACAGAAGTGCTGCGAAATATGATCTATGCTAATTCTAAGACGATTAGTGATCTTAAATATGTAGTAATGGATGAGGTTCATTATTTAGCTGATAAATTTAGGGGAGCAGTTTGGGAAGAGATTCTGATACATCTTTCCGATGCAGTACAGATTATTTCACTCTCAGCAACTGTTTCTAATGCTGAGGAGTTTGGTGAATGGCTTCAAACAGTACGGGGCGATACAGAAGTAATTGTTAGTGAAATTAGACCGGTACCACTGTATCAGCATGTACTTTTTGGAAATCGACTGCTTGATCTATTTGGTGAAAATCAAAAATTGAATCCTGAGCTAACCAGATTAGAAAGAGATTCTTACCGGCAGGTTAGAGGTAATTGGCGAGATAAACCTAAGGGCCCAAAACCTCTTTCACGCTCAGAAATTGTAGAAAAACTTGATAGAGAAGGATTATTGCCAGCAATTACCTTTATTTTCTCTAGAAATAATTGTGACGCTGCAGTTAGACAATGCTTGGCAGCAGGTTTGAGATTGACTAATTCTCAAGAAAGATCAGAAATTCGTGCTGTTATAGCTAAGAATATGAAGAATCTTGCCGAAGAAGATTTAGTTGTACTTGGATACTATGAATGGGCAGATGCACTAGAGCGAGGTATCTCTGCTCACCATGCTGGCTTGTTGCCAGCATTCAAAGTTACAGTTGAGGAGTTGTTCCAAAGAGGGCTTGTTAAAGCAGTTTTTGCAACTGAAACTTTGGCGCTAGGAATTAATATGCCAGCACGCACTGTGGTACTTGAGAAGTTAAGTAAATGGAATGGTGAAGGACATGTGGCAATCTCACCAGGTGAATACACGCAACTAACTGGACGGGCCGGGCGACGGGGAATTGATATCGACGGAAATACAGTAATTTTTT
>CANLHE010000001.1 GCA_947490605.1 Actinomycetota bacterium | reverse complement strand
TCTTCTTTGGGTAATGGTGCGTGCTTAATTAGCCACATCAATCCCAATAGATTGCCTACCATTATCTAATGAGCGCTAATTCGATATTCAAAGCTGGGCTAGTTGCGGCCCAACAGCCGTCGTGGCCAGATCCTGCCGCAGTTAAATCTGCCGTATCTGAATTAGAGAGTTTCCCGCCACTTGTATTCGCTGGTGAGTGTGACAATCTAAAAAAGCGCATCGCGGATGCAGCAGATGGACGGGCATTCTGGTTACAAGGCGGAGATTGTGCTGAGACCTTTGTAGGGGCACCTGCAGATTCAATTAGAAATCGAATTAAGACAATCTTGCAGATGGCAGCAGTTCTTCAGTATTTCTCATCCCTGCCAGTTATCAAGGTTGGCCGAATGGCTGGACAGTTTGCTAAGCCACGTAGCAATAATGATGAAACTCGAGATGGCGTAACACTTCCGGCATACCGGGGAGACGCCGTTAATGATATTGAGTTCACTAAAGAATCAAGAACTCCAAATCCAAAGCGATTGGTTCAGGTGTATAACACCTCAGCTGCAACATTAAATCTTGTTCGTGCCTTTACGCAGGGTGGATTTGCTGACCTGCGCCAAGTTCATAGCTGGAATAAGGGCTTTGCTGCTGATGCCAGATTTAGCGCTCGCTATGAAGAGATGGCAAATGAAATTGGCCGCGCAATCCAATTTATGCAATCTGCCGGTGTTGATCCCGAGTCATTTAAATCAGTTGATTTTTACTCAAGCCATGAAGCATTGATTTTAGAATACGAGAAGGCTTTAACAAGAATAGATTCACGAACAAATAATCCATATGATGTTTCAGCCCACTTTGTTTGGATTGGTGAGCGCACAAGACAATTAGATGGTGCTCATATGGATTTTGCTGCAAAAATTCATAACCCAATTGGCGTAAAGCTCGGGCCAAAGACAACAGCTGAGGACGCACTTGCAATAATTAAACGACTAAACCCAAGTAATGAACCAGGACGATTAACTTTTATCACTCGAATGGGTGCTGGAACTATTCGCGAAAAGTTACCTGCTTTAGTAGAGGCTGTAACTAAATCTGGCGCTAAGGTTTTATGGGTGTGCGATCCAATGCATGGAAATACCTATGAGGCACCAAGCGGTTATAAGACTCGTAAATTTGATGATGTTATGGATGAAGTTCGTGGTTTTTTTGAGGTCCATAAAAAGCTTGGTACGCACCCAGGTGGAATTCATATCGAATTAACTGGTGATGATGTTACAGAGTGTGTTGGCGGCGGAGAGCAAATTAGCCATGAAGATCTTGCAACACGATATGAAAGTGCCTGTGACCCAAGACTTAACCATACTCAGTCTCTGGAACTAGCATTTTTAGTTGCTGAGATGTTACGAGATCATAAAAAATAAGTATTCCTTTTAGATCAAAATAGGATTAACCTCAGTAGGTGCTTTCAAAGACCTCTTTTAAAACCCCAATCGGACAGCTTTATTTAATCGCAGATCAGCAGATTTTATTAGCGGCTGGCTTTAGTGGTTTTGATGATTTAATACCAAGATTATCTCCGGCTGATTCTGTCCGGGAGATTGAACAAGTAAATGAGATTCCAGTAATTAGTGAACTTATTTCTGACTATTTCAGAGGTGATATTTCTTCACTAAATTCAATCAAAGTGCGCCAACCCGGTGCTCCTTTTTATCAGTCGGTATGGAAAGAGATGCGCAAGATTCCAGTTGGAAAAACTTGGTCATACTCAGATCTAGCAAAGCGGGCTGGGTCGTCTGGTGCTGTCAGAGCAGTTGGCACGGCATGTTCTAGTAACTTAATTGCGGCAATAGTTCCTTGCCATCGAATTGTTAAAAGCGGTGGGTCGCTTGGAAATTATGCTTATGGAGTTGAGGTTAAAGAGTGGCTATTAAAGCACGAGGGCGCGTTGCAGTAATTGAGGTAGTACTTGATTTACGGTTTCAATATCACTATCTGTAAGATCTAAATGTGTTACAAGTCGTAAGTATTTTGGACCAAGAGCACTAGATAGAATTCCCTTTTCCTTCAACTGAGCCGACAAGTCACTTGCAGTTATTTTTAATGAAGAGATATCTAATCCCACTATGTTTGTATCAACAGTAGATGGATCGATAAGTTTTGGGGCTACTGCATAAATTGCATTAGCTATTGTTTTGGCTCTTCGATGATCATCTTTAAGAAGAGGTAGATTGTTATCTAAGGCGTAGTGACCGGCTGCAGCTAAAATTCCAGCCTGACGCATGCCTGCGCCATACCGCTTACGCCATTGACGGGCTTTTAGTACCCGCTCTTTTGTAGAAACCATTAATGAACCGACTGGAGCGCCAAGTCCTTTAGAAAGACATACGCTTATAGTGTCAAAGTATTTTCCATACTCTTTAAAATCTACTCCACTTGCAATATGAGCATTCCAAATTCTGGCACCATCAAGGTGTAGGAATATTCCAAGTTTCTCACTTTCTTGTCGCAATTTCCTTATTTCCTCAATTGGTTGAACAGTTCCGCCACCAAAGTTATGGGTATTCTCAACTGCAATTGCTGTAGTTGAAACTAAGTATGGCCCAGAATCTGGTCTTGCAATGTTTAATGGATCATTAGCGGATAGAAGTCCTCGATTTGCTAGCCAAGTACGAGTTGTTATGCCACTAAAAACTGCACCAGCACCTAATTCCGCTCTCACAATATGTGAATTGGTCTCAGTAATTAACTCTTCACCAGGATTAACTAACATTCGAATTGATAACTGATTTGCTAAGGAGCCGCTTGGACAAAATAAGGCTGCCTCCTTACCAAATAATTGTGCGACTCTTTCTTCTAGTGAGTTTATGGTTGGGTCTTCACCATACACATCATCCCCAACAGGGGCTGATGCCATTGCATCACGCATTCCAGCAGAAGGCTTAGTCACCGTGTCAGATCTAAGGTCAATCAACTGATTAGTCATGGTGGAATGCTCTCACATCTTTTTTACGGGCATCCGACCAGATTACAAGCGCCATTGCCCCCATTACCAAGATGCCGCCAGTTATGATTTTTAAGGTTAGGGGATCGCTATTGAAATAAAGGCCGAAAATTACTGCAAATGGTGTTTCTGTGGCCAGCAATACGCTAGCAGCGGTCGCACTCATTACAGATTGCGCTTTAGTTTGCACAAGAAATGCTAAGAAGGTTGCAAAAAATGCAGTAAATAGAACTGCTAACCACACAGATGAATCTGGTGGAAGTTGGAATCCATCTTTAAAGGTAAATAAAGATGCCATCACAGCTAAAGTAGTTATTTGAATCAGAGTTAGGGCATAGGTATTTCCACCATCACTCCACTCACCTAGAGCGACGAAGTGGGCTCCATATAATATGGCTGAGATTAAAACTAATGTTTCACCTCGACCAATTGAAACTCCGTTGTATGAGATTAAAAACAAACCAATAAATGCTAGTAGCACGGCCAACCATTGGATTCTTATCACATGTCTACGAAGTATTATTAAAGAAATTAAAGGTGTGAAAACTAGGTATAGACCAGTAATAAAACCAGTATTTGAAACTGTGGTATTTGTAAGCCCAAAAGTTTGGAAAATATAGCCGCTACCTAGCAGGATCCCGGCAAAAATTCCTCTAAGAACAAATCTCTTACTCAGCCCGCGCAGAGCAGTAGGTCGATACATAAACATAAGAATTGATGCCAGGATGAATCTAGATGCTAAAAATGAGAATACATCTTGTTTTTCTAGGGAGTCTTTCATGACTACAAAAGATCCACCCCATATGGCTGCAGTAGCTAGCATTGCTAGATAGAGCATGTTCTTACTTTTCATTTCTTATCTCGCATTTTTTTAAGCAGTGCTACTTCACTTCCGTGTTCAGGTTCTGCTCCGGGTGTCTCTAAAATCAGCGGCGCATTAGCTATTGCCGGGTGGGAGAGTAGCTCTGCAAATGGCTTGGTGCCAATTTCGCCCTTACCAATATTTTGATGGCGATCCTTTAAATTTCCACAAATATCCATTGAATCATTTACGTGGATTAATTTAATTCGCTCAATCCCCACAATTTTTACCAATAAATCCAAAGTTTCAGTCATACCACCTGGCTTTTTAATGTCATGGCCAGCTGCAAATACATGGCAGGTATCAAGGCAAACACCAACCTTTGGGTGCCATTCAAGTGCATCAAAGTATTTAGTTAGATCGTCAAGTTTTTTAACAAGTGATTGACCTTGCCCAGCAGTTGGCTCGAGCAGCAGCCAAGGGTCATCATCTTTAAGATTATTTAGGATCGGCATTACTCCTTCATGGATTTGTTTCCATGCTTTATCAACATGTGTCTCATCAACGGCTGAACCAGTGTGGACTACAACTCCATGTGCACCGATCTCGTGACCTCGCTTTAATGAATATGCAGTAGCAGCAAGTGAGTTTTCATAGGTTGAAATTGTTGGCGAGCCTAAATTAATTAAAAATGATGCGTGCACATATGGCTTAATGTCATGCTCGTTAGTTTTTGCTTTAAATGCTTCATCCATCGCAGGGTTAGGTGCTGAGGTTGCCCAAGTCCGTGGGCTAGATGCGAATACTTGAATTGTTTCCGCTTTAATTGTTAATGCATATTCAATTGAGCGGGTAGCCATACCGCCGGATGTAGGCACATGTGCACCAATTCGAATCGAGCTTTTAGCGGCGGCCATTTGGTGAGCCTACCTGAGAGTTGCCTTACTTACTCTATCGAAGAGTAATGGTGACTTTTGTGCCCTGCTTAACTTTACTGCCAATAGCCGGAGTGATGTTATTTACCTTTCCTGAACCCTTTGCACTAACTTTTAATCCAAGATTTTCTAGGTCGATACTTGCATCATTTTTGTTCTTACCTAATACATTCGGAACAAAGACAAACTCAGGCCCCTTTGATATAACTAATGCAATTTCACTTCCTTTACCAATCAAATCAGATTTTTCTGGAGTCTGAGTTATAACCTGACCTTTAAATACGTTGTCACTAAAACTATATTTAACATTAACGTCAAAGCCTAAATCATTTAGTTCAGTTAATGCCTGCTCTCCACCTTTACCAACATAAGATGAAAGTGTTAGCTGTTCAATTCCCTTACTTACAATCAAGTTAATTATTGACTTACTCTTTACTTCACTACCTTCCTTTGGGTCACTTGAAATTACATACCCAGAAGCAATTTTCATATCAAAACTTTCAGATATTTGACCGACAGTTAATCCGAGGTCAGATATTTGCCCGGAGGCCGCATCTGGTGTCATTCCTTGCAATTCTGGAATAACAATTCGTTCTTTACCTTTTGAGACTACTAGTCCAACAGTCCCAGCAGGGGATATTTTTCCACCCCCACCTGGCTTGGTAGCAATAATTTTTCCTTTTGCTACATCTTCACTAAATACCTCTTCAACAACTTCAATATTCAACCCGAGATTATCTAAATTACTTTTGGCTTCACTTTGGCTCATTCCTACTAGTGAAGGAACAGGAATTTTTCCTGCATTAGATACTTTATAACCCCCAAAAAGAATTATTGCTAGCAAAAATAGAGCAATAATTCGATTTCTCTGCACTCTTCTAGAAACCTTGCGTTTTTTAGTTCTAATTGAGTCTTCAGGTTTAGAGACGTTTATTGGTTTGGATGACATTAATTGAGATGTTTTCTCTTTTAACCCATCAAAAGCAGATGTTACTGAGACTTTTCCTCTTTTACTTTTCTTGATTGCAACAGGTGGTAAATCAAGTTCTAAACTCATCTGGCGACGCTTTGGATCAATTTGGGCTTGGATTTCTTTTAATTTACTTAGTAATTCTTCCGCATTGCTTGGTCGATGATCTGGATTAGGTGCAGTGGTTTCATAAACTAACTCTGCCAAAGAAGCTGGAATTTCACTTTTAATTGTTTGAATATTAGGTATTCGATCATTGACATGTCGATATGCAATTTGGATTGGCGTTTCACCGCTATATGGTTTTGAGCCGGTAAGCATCTCAAATAGAACAATTCCAACAGCGTAGATATCACTTCTTGCATCTGCTACGCCTCGTTGAACCTGTTCTGGTGATAAATAAGAAACACTTCCAAGGACAACACTTGATTCAACAGTCATAGTCTGTCCCATTGCCATATTCCTGGCTAAGCCAAAGTCAGCAACCTTAATTCGACCATCTTTTGAGATTAAAATATTTTCTGGCTTTATATCCCGATGAATTATTCCAATCTTATGTGCAGCAGCAAGGGCGCTAAGCACTGGGTTGATAAGTTGAAAAGTTTGCTCAACTGTTATTGAACCATTTTCATTTAAGTAATCTCGGAGAGTGCTTCCTTCAACCAACTCCATCACAAGAAATACTGCTGGTGGTCCACCTTCATTCCAGCCCTGGTCTTGAATCGAAACAATATTTGGGTGTGACAACGCAGCTGTTGCTTTAGCTTCTTTTATAAATCTAGAAACAAATGCTTCATCATTAGCTAGATGAGCATGCATAATTTTTACTGCTACCGGGCGATCTAGGCGAGTGTCTAGGCCAGCATAAATTGTGGCCATACCTCCAGATGCAATCTGTCGCTGCAATAGGTAGCGATTATCAATTAGCTCACCAGTTAAGTCAGACACAATGAAAGTTTAGAGAAAAAATCCTAAAATTAGAGTTTATGGCGCGCCATTCAGGGTGTAATCCGCGACATTCTTACTTAATTCCATCAAAAAATGATTATTTTGATCAATTAAAAATTTAATCATTTCCTGCTCTACTTGCTTGCCATCTCGGGAAATTACTCGGTTAAAGCCAAGATTTGGATCACATTCGATCCAGATAATTTTATTTATATAAGGGCGGAACTCTCTTTGTGCAGCACCAACGCCTTCTAGAATTAAGTACTTAGATTGTGTAATTGTTTTAAAATCAGTGAATCTGTTTAATTTCCAGTCAAATATTTGATAGGTAACTGGTAGTAGCTTACTTGATGGCTCAAGTAATTGAGATATCACACGGGCAGTTAATTTTTGCGATAGAGGATTATTCCAGCCATCATAAAGATCATCCATGTGAACCACAGATGAATCGGTCAGGTCTTTTGCTAATTTTAGGGCTAATGTAGTTTTACCAGATCCAGCAACTCCGTCTATTGCAATTAAAGTTGTCTTATTACTTTGAATATCTCTAATTTCTTGTAAGACATTTTTATAATCAATCATAAATGAACTTTTTAGATTCTCTATTCCAGCGAATCCACCCCCAAACAGCAATTACAGAGAAAATTACATAGAGTACTCCAGTTAGATATAACTGCCCTTTAAAGTATTGATATGTATAGGCAACGTCAACAACTAGCCAAAGTGGCCAAGCCTCAAACCTTTGCCAGATCATGAGTAACTGAGCAATTACACTTCCTACAAAACCAAATGCTTCAATCGCGGAAGATGCAGCGCCAATATTTGTAAGGATTGGCCAAAGCGAAATTGATACTGTGCATAAAACCAGAAAAACAATTAATCGTTCTTTACGGTTTGATTTTCTCGGCTTTGCACCAGTTTTTCCCCAGCCAAACCATCCCAGTATTCCACCTGCAATGAATATGAGCTGAAGTGCGCTGCTTGCGTAATATGCCGATTGATAAAATAGAACTGCATATAACAAACTACTCATGGCCCACCATGGCCAGGTTGTTCGCGGTCCTAGTACGCCAAGAATCACACCGATTAGTGAGGTAACAAATGCAATTATTTCTAAGATTGAAATAGGAAACTCCCTTCCAATTCGCATTACCGAACTGGTCAACCGGTCGGTCTGTAGATCAGACCCTCTCAGCTAAATCTCTTAGCTCCCGTGTTATTTATCCTAGCGCAGGAAACCTAGATAAAAGTTGTCTATAGTTACCGTGTGCTTAAGTTTGGTTATATGGCGATGCTCACATTCACAGTGATTGGCTCATTTTGGCTAGAGATCGTATTAAAGATCGGTGTCCTGAAAAGAATAAAAAGAGTACTCCTTAGCATTCTGCCGGTAGCAATCTTTTTCTTGGCCTGGGATGCATACGCAATTGACCGTGGTCATTGGTATTTTGACCATGACCAAATTCTTGGGATTTTTGGACCATTTGATATTCCGCTTGAGGAGTTTCTTTTCTTTACCGTGATTCCAATGGCTGCGATTATGACTATCGAGGGAGTTAGAACGGTAAAGAAACATTGGAAGATTGGTGATGAGCAATGATCTACTCAGATATCGCAATCTTCGCCCTTTTATTTGCGGTTTTTTTCGATCTATTTATTATTAAAACTCAACTGCTGACTCGGGCTGCTTTTTGGACAAGCTATGCAATCATTTTGCCGTTTCAATTAATAACAAATTGGTGGCTGACCTCTCGCAATATTGTTATGTATAACCCAGATGCAATTATGGGTGTCAGGGTTGCATCTGCTCCGGTTGAAGACCTTTTATTTGGTTTTGCTTTAGTTCTTTCGGTTATGGCTATGTGGGTCTATTGGGGTCGAAAAGGAATTCAAAGAAAATAACTATCGAGATTTTCGCGCTTTGATGTATGCCGGAAATGCAACTTTTAATCTGCGCCAATTAGAAGTTTTGGCCCGTTTATCAAATATTTGATAATCAATTTTTTCAACTTCATCAACTATGCCACAATACAATTCACTAGCAGCTTCTATGCATGCTCTGCTTTCAGCGCTAAGCAAATTGATACCGACCTTTGCTTCTGCTTGTAAACTTCTCACTCGTTGTATTTGCTCTTTTAATGCATTTTTGATTTGTGGTGTAACTATTCGCGCTTCTAACATCTCTCGAGTTACTCCGTGAGACTGGAGCTCAGTTACTGGCAGATAAACACGACCCCTGGTTAAGTCTTCACCAATATCCCTAATAAAATTTGCCAATTGAAATGCGGTACCAAGTTTTTCGGCGGCAATATTTGCTTCAGTCATTGATTGCTTTGAAATTGTTCCTAAAATCGGCACCATTTGTAAACCAATAACTGCCGCAGATCCATAAACATACTCGTATAAATCTTCATAAGTATGATATTCAGTGACAGTTAGATCCATGGTCATAGAATGAAGAAATGCTTCAAAATATGAAATTGGAATACTAAATCTGTTCACAGTATCTACAAGCGCTGCGCCAATATGGTCATTACTTTTTCCAGATTTAATGTTTGCGAGTACTTCATTACCCCAATTCTTAAGAGCATCAGCTTTTTCATTCTCACTTAAAGTTGAAGCAAGATCATCAACTATTTCATCGGCGTATCGGGCAAATCCATAAAGTGCATGCACAAAGGGACGTTTAGCTGGTGGCAGCAATTTTGTTGCGAGAAAGTAGGTTTTTCCATGTAAGTTATTGAGTCGTTTACATTCAAGATAAGAGTTGCGCAGTTCTGAATCAGTTATGCCAGCAGCTTTTAGCTCATCCATATTTCTACTTGACTGGTCCAACTATTCGTTCTGCAGCAAGGCGGCCAGAAATTAACACCATTGGAACTCCGACTCCTGGCTGAGTGCCGGATCCAGCAAAAACAACATTCTCATATCCTTTTGCTAAATTTCTTGGGCGGAATGGTCCGGTTTGGAAAAATGTATGAGCGCTTGCAAACGGTGCACCTTGCGCCATTCCCTGCTTCTGCCAATCAAGGGGAGTAGTTAATTGCTCAACTTCAATCCCATCTCCAAACCCTTCATAACCGCGCTCTTCCAATGCTTTAATCATTTCTTCCTTATATTTTGGACCAATTTTTTCCCAATCAATATCAGCAGTTAAATTTGGGGTTGGAAATAACACGTAGTAAGAAGATTTTCCGGCCGGAACAAGTGAAGGATCATCTTTTGATGGCACGGTAACTAAAATACTTGGATCACTCATTAATGTTTTCTTCTTTATTAATTCATCAAAGACGCCTTCCCAAGATTTACCAAAGTGAATATTGTGATGGGCAAGATGGTCATAACTCTTATTCGATCCAACCAGCAATGTGACGCATGAAGGGGAGTATTTAAGCCGTTTCACTGACAAAGGTTCTTTGCCAAGCAGATCACGCCAAGCAACTGGGAGATCTGGGTTAAGCACAAACACATCGGCAGTAATTCGTTCGCCGCTATCAGTTAATACTGCTGTTGCTCTGCCATTTTTCTTTTCGACTGAAGTAACGGTTGTGTTGTATTTAAAAGTAACTCCGTGCTTTTCGGCAGCTGCCGCAAGTGCTCGCGGTACAGCGTGCATGCCACCTTTAGGGAAAAATACTCCATTAACTGAATCCATATAAGCAATCACTGCATATATTGCTAAGGCTTGCTGTGGGCTTACGCCAGCGTACATAGCTTGGAATGAGTAAACCTTTTGAGTTCTTGGATCTTTCAGGAATTGATTTACCTTTGGTGCTAATTTACGAAAACCACCAAGTGCAACTAAGCGAGCTAAGTTTGGGGTTAGCAAATTAAGTGGAGAATCAATATTGCGATCAATAAAGTCATTCATCTCATACTTATATAACTTAGTAACAAACTCTACATATCGGCCATAGCCAGCTGCTTCCTCTGGGCTAATCGTTTTTGCAATTTCAGCTTGCATTTGATTTGTATCAGCATGTACATCAAGCTGGGAGCCATCATGATAAAAAGCACGGTAAAGCGGTTTTAGCGGAACTAAATCAAGCCAATCCTTAATATCTTCTCCAACGCATGCAAGTGCATCTGCAATTAGATCTGGCATGGTTAATACCGAAGGACCTGTATCAAATGAATAGCCAGATTTATTTAGTAATCCATTTCGCCCACCTGGGACACTTTCGCGCTCTACCACGGTAACTTTTCTACCCGCGCCAGCAAGGCGAAGTGCAGCGCTTAAGCCGGCTAGGCCAGCGCCGACAACTACAACATGATCTGTCGGTCCCTTAACTTTTGCAACCAAAATTAAATCTTTCTACTAGTAGCAATTACTGCTAATTGTGTTAGCAAATCTCTGCCAATCGGGTGGATCTCATCAAAGTTTAGCGCGCTAAGTGATGTATTAGTTAGTTCCTCAATCATTAATTCAATGTGAGCAAGGGCACCTGTTTGAGTGATAATTTCCTGCATTTTTTCAACTTGTGAGGCATTTAGATCTGGATTGCCTAAGCCGTTCTTAAGTACTTTTTCCTGTATAGCGTCAGCCTTATCAATTGCAACCGCCATTAAAACTGTGCGCTTTCCTTCCCTTAAGTCATCACCAGCTGGCTTACCAGTCTCTGCCGGGTCACCAAAAACACCAAGTACATCATCACGTAATTGAAATGCTTGCCCAAGTGGAATTCCATATTTTGTATAGGCGCCAATTAATGCATCTGAAGCTCCACCAAGTGTCGCACCAAAATGTAGTGGTCGTTCAATTGTGTACTTTCCAGATTTATATCTAGCAACTTTTAGTGACCGCTCAACGCTTTGAGTACCAAGTGATTGTTCATAAACATCTAAGTACTGTCCAGCCATTAACTCAACTCTCATCTCATCGTATACCGGCAATACTTGAATAAGTTGCTCACTCTTCAAACCTGCCGTATGCAACATTTGTGCGGACCAGATAAGTGCAAGGTCACCCATTAAAATTGCAGATGAAATGCCAAATTGAGACGGGGAACCTACTAAATTTTTATCTTTATGCATTTTTTCAAATGCTTTGTGAATACTTAATGCCCCACGTCTAGTATCTGAGCCATCCATAACATCATCGTGAATTAATGCACAAACATGTACAAGTTCAAGGCTTGATACCGCTTGGATAATTTCTGTATTTGGATTAGTCCCAGTACCAAGTAGGCCAACATATGCAAATAGGGGCCTAAGTCGTTTACCACTTTCAAGCAAGAATTTTTCAATTTCAGTTGCAACTGGATCTAATTCGGGGCCGATTTGTGCCAGATATTTGTTTTCACTTCGGATGAAATCACTAAGTGATAGATTAATCGCAGCGCGCATCGATTTAAGATCGATAGAAGAGGAAAAACTCACGGAGCAAAGGTACCCTGCATGCTGTGAGCCAAGATCTGAGAACCACCACCTTCTCCCTTGAGTTCTTTCCGCCTAAGGATGTAGCAGGTGAGGAAAGGCTTTGGCAGGCACTGGGGCAGCTACAGTCAATAAAACCTGATTTCGTATCGGTCACATATGGAGCAGGTGGATCTTCTCGGGATCGCACTATTCGAGTAACAACTGAGATAACTGCAAGAACATCAATCCCAACCGTAGCTCATTTAACCTGCGTAGGTTCAACTAGATCAGAATTAATTGAAATTCTAAAACAATATAAGAATGCTGGAATTAAAAGCATTCTGGCACTACGGGGTGACCCACAAACTGGGCCAAGGGGAGTTTGGCAAGATAATGTTGGTGGATTCAATCATGCAGATCAATTAGTTGAATTAGCCATACAAACAGCAGATTTTAAAGTTGGCGTAGGAGCTTTTCCAGATGGACATCCAGCCTCAAATTTTAATTTAGAAAAAGATATTGATGTTCTCCTGCGCAAAGAACAACTCGGTGCATCTTTCGCGACAACTCAGTTTTTCTTTGAAGCCAACAAATGGGAAAAATTAGTAGATCGATTGGCAAAGCGGGGTTCAAGTTTGCCAATTATTGCCGGGGTATTACCAATTACTAATTTAAAACAATTAAACCGAATGAGTGAATTAAGTGGAACTCAGATCCCAACTGATATTTTAAGTAGATTTGAGGGTAAAGAAGACAAGTCGGAAGAAGTAAAGAAAATCGGAATTGATATTGCTACTGAACTTGGTGAGAAATTATTAGAACTTAAGGCACCAGGAATTCACTTCTATACAATGAATTCAGCTGAGTCAACGGTAGCAATTGCAAAAAACTTAGGTTTAATCAAATTATGAAAAGAGATGAGTTTTTCTCGGTCTGGCGCAGACTACATGGGGATGCAGAAATCTCTGGAATCATTAAAGGCTGGCTGAGCATTTCATATCTAATAGTTAAGCCGCTCGCCAAAGTGAGTGTAACTCCTAATATTTTAACAATACTAGGTCTCTTTTTCGGTGTGCTTTTATATGCAAATGCTGAAACTTTCTGGGCACCTGCACTACTAGTTCTATCATTAATTTGTGATGGTATAGATGGTAGTTTGGCAATAGTTACTAATAAGTCCACAAAATGGGGAGCGATTTTAGATTCAACAGTAGATCGGTTAACTGAAATTTTCTGGGTATTAGCACTTTATAAAGTTGGCGCAGATTTAAATCTCCTAATTATCGTTTTATTGGCTGCTTCAGTTCAAGAGTATATGAGGGCTCGTGCTGCTGGGTTAGGAGTGTCAGAGGTTGGAATTGTCACCTTTGCCGAACGCCCAGTACGGGCATCCTTTGTATTTATTGTATTTATCTCTCTGCAATTTAATTTTACAATCTATAACCAAATAATTATCTGCTGGCTTGCACTTCAATTAATTAGCTTATTCATGTTAAGTAGGTTTACTTACTCTAAATTGCGTTAAGCCTTACCAATAGCATTTGCAACAATCTCTGCACTTATCCCAACTAATGGCAATCCGCCACCAGGGTGAGCAGAACCACCAACACAGAACAGTCCATTAATTTTTGATCTATTCCGAGCTCGTAGAAAAGCTGATGCTGCTGAATTACTTGAAGTGCCGTAGATAGAACCACCAGGAGCTAGTGCATAATTTTCTAAATCTGCTGGGGTTCTAAACTTCATAAAATCTAGTCGACTTGAAACATTTAAACCAAGTTGATCAAGTTTTCTAATAATTTTCTCAGCATATTTATCGCCGCCAATATTCCAATTCCAGCCATTTTCTAAATCATGTCTTGGGGCATTGACCAATACAAACCAAGCTTCTTTATCTACTCCCTTCACCATCGAGTTGTCTTTTGGCGCGCATACATAAATAGTTGGATCTGACACTGGTACTTTTTTTGTAAAAATATCATCAAACTCTGCATCGTAATTTTCAGGAAAATAAACGTTGTGGTGGTTTAAATCTACCTTCTCACCCTTTGTGTTATCTAACCCAAGTAATAATGAAAATCCAGCTAAAGATTTAGTAGCAACCTTAAGTTTTCGGCGCTCAGTTTTAGCCTCTGATATTTCTTCTTTGATTAATTTATTATATGTAAACTCTGCATCAGAATTGGAAACAACTAAGTCTGACTTAATATCCTGGCCATTTCCAATCTTTATTCCATTAGCTCTTCCATTATTTACTAAAATTTCTGTAACTAAAGTATTAAACTCAAATTTAACCCCAAGATCTAAGCATCTTTGCTCAAGTGCAATTGAAAGCTGTCCGATGCCACCCTTAATATGCCAAGCACCAAATGTGCTCTCAACAAAAGCAATAGTAAGTAAAACTGCTGGTGCACTCCTGGGGTCACTTCCAGTGTAAGTTGCATATCGATCAACAATCATTTTAAGGTGAGGATCAAGATCCAATTTATTACTCAATTTTCGCAAGGACGTTAGCGGTGAAATTTCTTTAATTTGTTTGACTAAATCCCATCGTTTAAGCAGTGGCCAAATTGATCGTAGTTCAGATTCAATAAAAGGCTCTCTCGATACCTCCCACATACGCTCAGATCTATCAATCAATTTCTTCCATGATTTTGAAGCATTTACTCCAAAGGATTTTTCAATTTCAATGTATGTTTTTGGATTTGATAAGTTGGGGAAAACCACTGACTTACCATCTTCAAATTGATAATTAAATGCTGGGTCTACCGGCTGAATATCTAGAACATGTTCAAGTCGCTTACCGGTCTTAAGGAATAAGTCGCGATATACCGCGGGCAATGTCAGAAGTGATGGTCCAGTATCAAATGCATAATCTCCAAACCATTCAGTACGGCATTTACCACCAGATCGGTCACTATTTTCATAAATTGTTACATCATGTCCATTTTTAGCAAGCCGAGCTGCTGCACTCATACCACCGATGCCAGCCCCAATTATCGAGATCTTTGCCATTTAAGAAAGCTTCCGATCTCTCCAAGTTAAGGTGTTCGTTAATTTACCAATCCATGAGTAAATAATTAAACTGATCAAAAGAACTATTGCCAACGGGTGCAGTACAGCAGTATTTGGAATTGACCCGGTTCTAATGGATGAGATAACTCTACTTAAAACAATAAGTCCAAATGAAATCAAACCTATTTTAGATCCAAACAGCGCTGCAATAAACGGAGCCACACTGCTAAGTAAAAGAATAATGATCGCTACAAATGTTCCCAATAGTGAACCAAACGCATTCCAAAGAGATTTTCGATACCCATTTATCAAAGTACCGGCAGTTTTGTACATCTGACAGCTTGCAACCTGACTAGCTTCAGCAACACCGCCAGAAAAGCCAGAGGATAAGAGTTGTCGCGCAATCATGATGTCATCAAGCACTTCGGCTTTAATTGATTCATGGCCACCTGATTGAACATATGCAGATTTTTTAATTACTAAAAACTGTCCATTTGCAACTGCCATACTTTTAATTCCAAGTTTTTGGCTAAAAAACAATGGCACAGAAGCAAGCCATGACCATTGCAATAATGGCTGAAATAATCTTTGGATAAACCCATCCGCAATTTGCTTTGGGTAGGGAGATATGAAATCCCATTTTTCCATTTTTGAAATTGCAGATGCTATGGCGTTGCTACTTAACCGAACATCCGCATCAATAAATACTAGGTAATCACCTGAGCTGGCGTCAGCTAATTGCTGACATGCCCATGATTTGCCTAACCAGCCATCTGGCAGGGGTTTGCCATCTAGATTTTTAGTGTTTGGAAATTTTGCTAACAGACTTGCAGTCTCATCTTCAGAGTGATCATTCAGAGTGATAATTTCATATTCTTTCAAACCAACTTGAGAAAACATTGAGTTAATACATTCAGTAACATTTTCTTCTTCATTACGCATTGGTATTAGAACAGATACCGAATTAGCAACTGTTGATGAAGTGTCTTTAACGACCCGGATTGTTAAAGCATTGAACAAAGTTAATGTCAGGGCTAACCCAGATATTACTAGTGATAGCTCCATTAAGAGTTAGCAGGCGGGCCGAAACGTAGTAAGAATATATATGGGATTAGAAATAATCCAAAGACAATTCCGCCACTGACTGCAACGCCGACTCGGTCAAAGAAAAATACATTTCCTACTACACCTGAAAACCAGGTCCAAAATAAAAAGAAATCTGGGATTGAAGTTGACCCAGTGATTTTTCTGCGATCCCTACGAAGTGCCTTATGCAAGATAGCCATTAAACCAATTCCAGTTAACAGCCAACCGAATGCATTGGAGAGCGGAATTTCTGGTTGAAGCGGTACATGCGAACCGGAAAAATCCCACTTCCATCTTTCAGCGGCAACCATTTGTGGATCTAAGAAGAGATCCCATGCCATCATTCCAAATCCACCATATAAAAAAACCCAGTTCTTTGTAACTTTTCTAGCGGCAATTAAAATTGGATGAGCAATCATTATCCATGCGAATGGAACTACTAATGGAACTCCATAAATTTGATAACCTAACGATCCAGAGTATTGGTAATCACCAAATGGCCAACCAGTTCTACTTCCAATTTGTTCGATTATCAGCGCGTATGTGAAAGTTATTGATACAAATATTGAAACATAAGCAATTCCATAGCTAAGTAGAGCATGAATAATCATTGCTGCTGCGGCCCAGTAAACAGTTGCAATTGTTACAACTCTTAAAGTTTCACCATTAATTAGCGGATAAGAAATCTGAAGTCCTATTGCAATAACTAGGGTTGAATAAAGTGCTAATAACTTCCAAGTTGAAACCTGGCGACGGCTATTTCGTTTTGGATAAAACTGGCGGAGCGACATGGGGTAATTGTGCCGTATTACGCGAGCATGCCTCGCTCTTCGATAACCGCAAACCGAGCGAATAGTTCCTCTGAGTACCAGCGATTAGCCGAGGTAGCCCGAATCGCCTCAGAATGAGCCTGGCCTTTATAGGCAAAATCTCGAAGTGATGCCGCATCCTTCCAGATTGAAAAAGTTCCTTGCAATCCAATTGGTGCCTCACCAATTCCAATCGCGTTGAGTAAGCCTGGAGATTGATGCAAACTTTCCGTTACAGGTGGAACAGCGCGCCAAAAAATTAAATTCTTCCGCCAAACTATTCGAGCCCTCGTAACTGCCGCAATCTTTCCATTCCATTCAAATTTATCTACTGAAAAAGGTTGTTTACTAGACCAGAATCCGTGTGAGGAAATTGGCTTTAAAATTACTCGGTACTCACTTGTACAGATCTTTCGCCAACTCTTAACCACAAATGATTTATCAAGTACATCAATTTGATTCTCATTTATTGTAAGCAACATACCCCATCGGAATGGGTCAGCATCTCTAGGAGTAAAACTCTCACCTTTGCCAGTTCCTAGCAACTTAATAAAAGTTACGCCAGATAATCTTTTGAGTTGTACTTTATTGATTGCCATGAAAATTATCGCAAGCGGAATAAATATTGCTTTAGTTCGCCAGAAGTAGATAGTTGTAATCATAGTTTTATCTTCGCAGTCTCTAAGATTTCAGATATGACTTCATTTGGGCTATCCCACATCGGCGCATGTCCAGTTTGCGGTAAGACCACCCATTTGGAGTGAGCAGGTGCCAATGAACGTTCCTGGCAGGTTTTCTCCGGCAAGGTATGGTCGCTATCGCCAAAAACAATCGTGATTGGGATTTCACTACTGATTTGTTTATCAAACCTTTTGCCCAATAGTGAATCCCAAGCTGGGAAGTAGCCAGTTGAACTTGCCATTGCGGTAGTTGCATCAAGGCAAACTTCATAACTTAAATCTTTCCAGCGTGGTGAAACTGTTTCAAAACCAATTTTTTTTGCCCAGGTATAGTTCAAAAGTGAGGGTGCTATTTTTCCAACTCCTCCTGCCATCATTTTTAGTGCAATTTCACCAGGGTATCGTGAAGTAAATGGAGTTAGCCATAATCCAGCGGGTGCTAACGCAGTAACTGTTTTTACTTGAGATGGATTTAATACTGCCATTTCAAGTGAAATCCATCCACCAAGTGAGTTACCAACTAAATGACAATCGTTGACCCCGATATTGCTTAAGTTTTTAACTACTAATTTTGCAAGAGATGTTGGATCCATAGATTGCATCGGTGAGTATGGTGACCTGCCATGCCCAGGCAAATCCAATGTAATCACTTTGAACTGCTTTGCAAGGGATGGAATTATCGGTTTCCATGCCGTAGCAGCTGAGCCCATCCCGTGTATTAACACAACTGATGGACCTTGGCCATATGTTTCAACCGATAGCTTCACATAGGTAAGATTACCTGCAAATGATAAATCTTGATGCATCTAAGTTTGCCGAAAAAATAGCCGAATCAGATGTTGTAGTACTGGATGTTCGAACTCCAGAGGAATTTCATAGCGGCCATATTACAAATGCAATGAATATTGATATCTATAATGATTACTTTATTTCTGATATTTCGGCTTTAGACAAATCTAAAAGTTATGCAGTTTATTGTCGATCTGGTAAACGCTCAGTTGATGCTTCTAGTGAAATGGATCTAATCGGATTTAAAACCACTTATAACTTAACTGGTGGAATCATCGAATGGGTTGATTCTGGAAGAGAAACTGTTAATTAAACAAAGTCGGAATTAAATCTTCAACTAGCTTTCGGATCTGTTCTCGAATTGGACGAACATCTGCAACTCCCTGACCAGCTGGATCTTCTAACACCCAATCAAGATATCGCTTACCAGGAAAAAATGGGCAAGCATCTCCACATCCCATGGTTATTACTACATCTGATTGCTCAACTGCTGAGGTAGTTAAAACTTTTGGTTGTTCATTTGAAATATCTATGCCAACCTCTTTAAGTGCTTCAACAACTGCTGGATTAATCGAATCAGCAGGAGCAGAGCCAGCCGATCTAACCTCAACTTTGTCACCGGCAAGATGAGTTAAAAATGCTGCAGCCATTTGAGATCTGCCAGCATTGTGAACGCAAACAAAAAGTACAGAAGGCTTACTCATTATCAGTTGCTCCCTTAGGATTTGTAATGTTCCGCGCAATCAAAAGCCCGATTGCAGCTCCTATGATTTGAGCAATAATAAATGCAAGGATTGATTCTGGTGCGATTCCGGTTATAGAGGTGGTGAATACTCGGCCAATTGTTATTGCCGGGTTTGCAAACGCCGTACTTGAGGTTAGTAATATTCCGCCAAATATCCATAGCGGAACATAAAGAGAAACTAGATCATCACGTTTTGGAAATCGCAGAATAATCCATAGTAATATTGCGGTTGCAATCACCTCTGAGACAAATAAATTAGACCCACTACGAAGGATCGTTGATCGATTAATAATCGATTGGTCAAAAATAAAATTAGCACTAGCAACACCGGAAATTGCACCCAATATTTGAGCAGGGATATAGAAAAGAGATGAATGAGTATCAATTTTCTTTAAGTAAAGCATGACAAGTGTGACCACGGGGTTAAAGTGAGAGCCACTTACTTTCATACCAACTCTAATCACGACTGCTAACCCAATTGCAGTTGAAATTGCGTTAATAAGCAACCTAAGTGCTGAGTCGGATGTTAAATTTGTTGCCATTATTCCAGATCCGACGATTGCAAAAGCTAATATCGCTGTTCCTAGATATTCCATTCCGATTGCCCGCTGAATTTTCACGCTACCCCTTTAATATTAATTAACAACTCTTACTAAAATAGTAAAGGCAGCCAGGATAAATAGCAGAAAGGCGAAGCCGCGTCTTAGGTGAACAGTTGGCGACTTTGGAGCAAGTTTTGAGGCAAACCTGGAAACAATTACCGCTGAAAGTGCAATGAGTGCCGGATAGCGCCAATTAATCTCTGGCCAAATTGAAGATTTAGCAATAAATGCAGTTATGCAATTGAGGGAAATTATTAGCAGAGAGGTTCCTGCTGCTTTGTTCTGAGGGGTATGAAAAAATAATACAAGAACTGGAATTGCCAGAAAACCGCCACCTATTCCAAATAGCCCGGTTAGCGTTCCAACCAATAGTGACAAAACAACTAATGCCCAAATTGGCATAGATTTTTCAGGTCGCTCTTTTATTGGCCCCTTTAACATTGAATAGCCAGCAGCAATTAAGACAAGTGAAAACCCTAAAAGAATAAGTTGATCAGGAATTTTAGTAATTACTAAACCAAAGCCAATGTTTGTCACTAGGCCAAGTGCCCAGATTATTACTGCCTCTTTTACTAATACATCTTTACTTTTAAATTTGGGTCCGAGTCCGGCGGCAGCTGCTAGAAAAACCACGGCCAGAGCTGCGGTTGTGGCATGAATTGGCGTGAAATCAAACAGGTATAGAAATATTGGGACTGAGACCATGGCGCCGCCTGCACCAATAAAACCTAAGACCGCACCAATAAAGGCGCCGGAGGCGAGAGCGGTCATGATTAAGTCCAAGCTCATAGGTGGATACTTTCACAGTTAATGGGAAATTGGACATAAAAAATCGCCCCCAAGATGAATATTCGGAGGCGATTTTCTAAATTACTAATTAGCTAAAGAAAAGAAGTGTTCCTACATTACTTCCAAAATCAGCTCCACCACGTAATAGTGCGAAGATAATTAAAGCTGCACCAGCAAGGGATAAGTCCTTAAAGAACCCGATCGTCTCATTTTGCTTTGCAGTTGGATCACTTTCTTTCCAGAATGCATGCATTAAGAAAGCAGTTGGAATTAAGAAAATTGCGATTAATAATGCACCTAAATCTGCGTAGAAGCCAAGTACGATATAAATTCCGCCTAGCAGAATCATTAATCCGCTTACATAAACAGAGATCTTTGCCATTGGCACCTTCTTATATTGAGCATAACCAGTCATGGCTGCGTTCTTTGTGAAGTGGTTGATCCCTGAGCTAATGAAAAGCAGAGCGAATAGCACTCTGCCAGCGATTAATGCGATTTCAGTTACTGACATTATTTTCCTTACTACTTTATGACCAATTTGGCGTTTGAATAAAAGGTAAGGGCTACTGTCAGGTATATAAACTAACCTTATGGGTGTGTTCAAAGATATTAATAGAAATTACTCAGTGATAAGCGTAGGCAATTCTTGTGAGTGAGAATATTGCAACCATTTTGCATGTAGATATGGATGCTTTTTATGCATCTGTTGAAGAGCGGGATGATCCAAAAATAAAGGGAAAAGCAGTTGTTGTTGGTGTTGGTAGACGTGGTGTTGTATCTGCGGCAAATTATGAAGCAAGAAAATTTGGTATTAGAGCTGCAATGCCAATCTATAAAGCAAAGGCATTAGCCCCACACGCTGTTTTCATTGCACCGAATATGGCTCGATACACCGAAGTCTCTGAACAGGTAATGGCGATATTTAGGGATGTAACCCCACACGTTGAACCAATCTCATTAGATGAAGCTTTCTTAGATGTAACCGGAGCAAGGCGGCTATTGGGAAGCGGCATAGAAATAGCAGATCAAATTAGAAAGCGAGTAGAGAAAGAATTAGGAATTACTTGTTCAGTCGGAATTGCACATAATAAATTCATCGCCAAAATTGCATCTGGTCACTGCAAACCCAATGGGGTATTAGAGGTAGATCCCGAGAAGATGTTGGAGTTTCTGCATCCGTTGGCCGCAAATGAGATTTGGGGAGTAGGCCCAAAGACAAATGAGCTGTTGGAAAAAATGGGTTTATTTACAATTGCCGATATTGCAAATACACCACGAAGTACGTTGATCAGAGTTTTGGGTCAAGCGAGTGGCGCCTCTTTATATGAGCTTGCTTGGGGTCGAGATTACCGCGATGTAGTCACCGAACATGCTGAAAAAAGTATTAGCGCTTCTCAAACTTTTGATGTTGATCTCTATCAACCGGAGGAAATTTTGAAAGAGTTTTTACGATTGACGGAAAAGAGTGCTGATCGAATGCGCGCAAAAGGATTAGCTGCAAACACAATTTCGATCAAGGTGAGATTTGCAGATTTTAAAACTATTTCAAGATCTAAAACATTAGATTTACCAACGACTGGAACCCAGGAAATCTTTGAGGTTGCAAAATCTCTATATCTGAGCCTAGATTTAGATCGAGTACTAGTTAGGTTGGTTGGCGTCTCGTTAGATTCCTTAGTAGAAAATGATGATGTGACGCAGATGGTCCTAGGCGAGCGCACCAGCAGTTGGCAGCAAGCAGACCGCGCAATTGACCGGGTTAAAGCCAAGTTTGGCAGCGGCAGCCTGCGCCCGGCCCGCTTAGTAGATGACAAAGATGAGGATTAAGGGGTAAAAGTTTTAAAAATGTGACAAGTGCTCTATATTTCGAATATGGCCCTTTCAGATCATGAACGCAAGCTCCTGGCTGAGATGGAGGCTGCGCTAGAACAAGAAGATCCAAAGCTGCTTTCAACCTTAACTGGCAAGGCCCGCACCCGCCAAGGTTCAAGGGCGCTCTTAGGTTTTTCAATTTTAGTAGTAGGCCTTTTGGTTTTAATTAGCGGACTTATCGCAAAAGCCACGGTAGTTGGCGTGATTGCCTTCTTAATCTCATTAACAGGAGTGATCCTAATAATCACCAATATCTCAGTTAAATCTGCGCCAAAGCGGGCTAAGCGAGCTGGTTGGGGAAGCGGTTTGGAGGAGAGGTGGGATCGACGTAATAATGAAAACTAAGTAAAGCCCTGCCCTCATTCACCACCCAAGCCGGGTGGTTTTTTTATGCCATTTTTACCCCAAATCCAGCGTGGAGGGAGGGGGAGGGCAGGTGGGTGTTTGGGGTTGAAAGTGGGGAAAAAGGGAGTAAAGTGGTGACCTGGCCGATTGTCTAAGCGGGGGAGGTGCCAACAATGTTTCTGGGCACCCATGAACCAAAGCTGGATGAAAAGGGCCGATTAATTTTGCCGGCCCGCTTTAGAGATGAATTAGCAGATGGCTTAGTAATTACTAAAGGACAAGAGCACTGTCTTTATGTTTTTCCAGCATCTGAGTTCGCTTTGATAACTGAGAGATTGCGCCAAGCACCAGTTACGCAAAAAAATTCTCGTGATTATTTAAGAGTTATGTTTGCCGGCGCCCATGATGAGGTGCCAGATAACCAAGGCCGGGTAACTATTCCAACTGGTCTTAGAACTTATGCAACTTTAGAAAAGAACTGCGTAGTAATTGGCGCCAATACCAGATTAGAGATTTGGGATTCAACTGCTTGGAATAAATATTTAGCAGACCGGGAAAAAACTTTTGCCGATGTTTCCGAGGAGGTGCTACCTGGATTGTTTTAAATCCAATCAAATATCAATTTAGGCCACCGCCACTCATAACTATTCGCGGCGCCACTTCCCCGGTGCCGCGCTTTATTTAAAGAAGATCCGTCGAGCGGCGGTGACCTAAGTAGATATCTGAGGTAGCAAAAAAAGTAGTACCAGTAAGGAATAGAAAGAGAAGCGGAAAGAGAAAGAGGGGGAGAGTAGATGAGTGCAGAGATCGCACACATACCAGTAGCACTTGCGCGCTGCGTTGATCTTCTTACCCCAGCAATTATAAATAAAAGCAAGCCATATTTAATTGATACCACCTTAGGACTTGGCGGGCATGCAAAATCTTTCTTAACTACTTTTCCAAACTTACAATTAATCGGAGTTGATCGAGACAGTAAAGCACTTGAGATTGCCACCGCAGGCCTTTCCCAATTTTCAGATCGTACTCACTTTTTTCACAACACCTACGACCAGATTGATTCAATCTTAAATCAACTTGGAATTACTTCCGTAGATGCGATCCTCTTTGATTTAGGGGTCTCATCGATGCAACTAGATCAAGCAGATCGTGGCTTTTCCTACTCACAGGATGCTCCACTAGATATGCGGATGGACCAGAGCGCGCAGCTAACTGCTGAGATTGTCTTAAACACCTATAACCATGGTGAGTTAGCAAAGATCTTGCAAAATTATGGTGAAGAAAAGTTTGCCAGCAAGATTGCCGAAAATATTATTAAAGCCCGTAGTAGTGGCAGGTTAAAGAGCACTAAGGATTTGGCCGAGATTGTTAAGGAATCAATCCCAGCGCCAGCAAGACGCACCGGTGGAAATCCAGCTAAGCGAACCTTCCAAGCACTTCGGATTGAGGTTAATCAGGAGCTTGCCGTATTAGAGCGAGCAATCCCAGCAGCACTATCTGCGTTAACTGTGGG